>DATEKX010000808.1:0-2091 GCA_035277165.1 Blastocatellia bacterium
TGATGAGTTCATTCATTTATGAACGAGTAGAAGAAAACGCTTCCTGAGTCTTCACTTGCCCCACAGATGGACGCTCTGTGGGACGAAGCAAAAGAGAAAGAAAAGATCAGCGGCCAAAGATCACTGGCCACCGACAACTGACCACCGCTCATGGCAGAAGACAAACAATCTCAAGTAGAACAACTCAAAAATCAGGCGGAAGTAAAGCGAGCGCTCGAACAGACTTCCGGCAACAAAGAGCAATCCGCCCCCAAAGCCGAGACTAAAGATAAAGTATGGTTCGGCTCTTACATATTGTTGTTGATCGGACTGGGCGTGCTTTATTACCTGTTCAATCTGCGATTTTTCGGATTGCAGGAAACTCTTGTGTTAAGACTGCTGGGCTACGCAAGAGGCGCTATTTTTGTAGTGATCGTGCTGACGGTCTCGAAGGCCGTGCAAGTCTATCTGATCGGTCGAATCCACGACACCGTCAACCAGTTTAATCTAAAACGAATCCTGAGATTGATCATCGGGCTGGTGGTTTTATTCATCATAATCACTTCGCTGTTTGCCAACTGGCAGACGGCTATCGTATCGCTGGGCCTTGTATCGCTCATATTCGGTTTCGCGCTTCAAACAGCGCTGTCGAGTTTCATCGGGTGGATTTACATACTTGTTCGCCAGCCCTACAGGATAGGCGACCGAATAAAGATAGGCGACGCTACAGGCGATGTCATTGACGTAGGCTATCTGGATACGACGCTCTGGGAATTCGGCGGAGAGTATCTTTCGACGGATCATCCGAGCGGAAGGCTCATCAAGTTTCCCAACTCGAACGTGCTCAGTTCATCGGTCTACAACTATAGCTGGCCGCTGTTTCCTTACGTCTGGAACGAAATAAAATTCAACATCGCTTACGAAAGCGACCTTCAATTCGTCGAGCGCGTTATGCAGGAGACCGCCGCCAAAGAGGTTGGCGAAGTGATGATGGAGCGAGTGAAAACCTATCGCGAATTGCTCGAACATACGCCCATTGACAAACTCGAAGTGCGAGAATACCCGTCCGTCCAGTTTCGCGTGAGCGATAACACATGGCTTGAAGCCATCGTGCGTTATCTGGTCGAGCCGAAACAAGCTGGAAGAGTAAAAACGAAACTGATTAAAGAGATGCTCGAAAAATTGAGCGCCGAACCCGACAAGGTGATGTTTCCAAAAAGCAACGCCAGATAATTTGATCGCGTTGCTTGAGCCGAAAAAAGTGGTAGTATCTTTGCGGCCTCGCGGCTCTCAGGCGCAGAGGCGCATTTCAATTCCGTTATCAGCATTAACTCAAAATTAAAAGGGGGCATTGACTCGTGCCGACATTGAAAGATTTGTTCGATCTATCAGGGCAAGTCGCGCTGGTCACGGGCGGTTCGCGCGGGCTTGGTCAAGAGATGGCCGAAGGTTTGGCAGAAGCAGGGGCTTCATTGATGCTGCTTGCGCGACGAGAGCAATGGCTGACGCCTGCCGTTGAACAGTTCCGCTCTCAGGGTTACAAATGCGAAGGCATGTTGTGCGATGTCTCTAATCCCGCCGAAGTTCAGGCAACCGTTGATCGCACGATTCAGGCTTACGGGCAGATAGACATTCTAGTCAATAACGCTGGCGTCACATGGGGCCAGCCCATTGAAGATCACTCGCTCGAAAAATGGGAGATGGTGCTTCAGATCAATCTCACGGGCGCGTTTTTATTCTCTCAGCGAGTTGGCCGCGAGATGCTCAAGCGCAAGAGCGGAAATATAATCAACGTCGCGTCCATTGCCGGAATAAAGGCGACGATGGAAACCGGGCAACACATAGTCGGCTACGTCGCGGCGAAAGGCGGATTGATAGCGATGACGCGCGAGTTCGCGGCGAAGTGGGCGCGGCGCGGCGTTTGAGTCAATGCAATTGCGCCCGGATTTTTCCCTTCGCGCATGACAGAAAGAGTGCTTGAAGAAACGCAGCCGCTGATCGAGGCCGGAGTGCCAATGGGCCGCGTGGGCCGCGAAGGCGAATTGAAAGGCGTTGCAGTATTTCTCGCATCCGCTGCATCCGGCTACATCACGGGTCAAACGATAGTTGTTG
>DATEKX010000809.1:0-4270 GCA_035277165.1 Blastocatellia bacterium
CTGAGCGGACGCAGGTTTGTAGCCGGGGGCAAACTCGTATGAATCAAACTCTACGGCGAGTCTTTCTTCAATTTTTGGAAGCACATTCTGAAAGTAATTGTATATATGTGCTCCGTGTTCTCCCCAATACTTTAAAAACTCTTTGTCTATTGTCGCTTCATCAGTTGGTATCTCAATTGTCACATCCTTCAGTGCCTTACCCTTCAGTACCTTATCTTTTAGTTCCTTATCCTTCAGTACCTGCTTTCTAAAATTGAGGCTTTCAAAATCCCTTTCAAATCGCTCCTTCAACCACAAGAAAAACAAATGATTAAGGCGGGATAGAGGGGGGGTATATTTCTGCTTATCATGAAACCTCATCAATAATCGCACTAGATAACCCAGCTCAGCCCTATCCTCAGACTCTTTTTTCTCAAGGAGCTTTTGAGACTCTGACCTGAGACTTTTACTAATGTCCAGCCTGGCGTACTTTTCACGCTCGTCTTGTAGGAATTGATTAAGCTCAGTCCGCCATTTATATTTTTTTTCCCAGTCATGTTTTTTGGGGTTAGCCTTTTTCCCTTTCGCCATAAAAGAAAGCGTCTCCTCTCACGATTATTTTTAGCGCCTTTGCAATCACATCAATTCGGCTTTGAGCAAGAAGCGGAATGTAGCTGCTCTTTCAGATTGACTGACGGCTCTGATCACCTTCGACCTGACACACAAATTAACCTGATGCGGCCTGTTGCCTTGAGATGATGCTGTGAAACTCACTTGCCTCACTCTGTTTAATGTCGAGTCAGGCAAGCAGTACTTATCCATCTTTATTTCATTAGAAGACAGGCTATGGCAAAAGCTCGCTTCTTCATCTTTGTATTTGCCATCGGGTTTTATACTATTTTATCTCTGCCTAAACGGCTGTAGGCATTCATACTGATTTGTAGATTACCAGCCTTGATGCTGTCAAATGAAAAGCGGAAAGCGCTTTGAGGAAATTGCGCTAGCGTCAAATTTATTGAAGCGTTATTATCCCGTCGTATTGCTTGGCGATATTTATAATCACGCAACAGAGGAGGGAAGTAATGCGACAATTTCGATGGTTCGCCGCGCTAATAAGCCTGATCTTCGGATTGCAACTCACCACGGTCGCGCAGGAAGCCGCACCCGACGCGCAACGAGTCAAAGAACGCTACACGAAATATGAATATCGCATACCTATGCGCGACGGCGTGCGACTGTTCACCGTAGTCTATGCGCCGAAAGACACGTCACAAACTTATCCTTTTCTGTTGACGCGCACGCCTTACAGCGTCGCTCCTTATGGCGTTGATAATTATCGCTCGGCGCTCGGCCCTTCCCAGCATTTCGAGAAAGAAGGATTCATCTTCGTCTATCAGGATGCGCGCGGTCGCTACATGTCTGGAGGCGAGTTCTCGCAGGTTCGCCCTTTTCAACCGAACAAACGCACGCCGAAAGACATTGACGAAAGCACGGATACTTACGACACCATCGAATGGCTTCTGAAAAACATTCAGAATCACAATGGCCGAGTCGGTATGATTGGCATCTCGCAGCCGGGTTTCCACGTCGCAGCCTCGATGATGGACGCGCACTCGGCGCTCAAAGCTGTCTCGCCGCAAGCGCCGACCGCCGATTACTACATGGGCGATGACGTTTATCACAACGGCGCGTTCATGCTGGCGGCAAACTTCGGCTTCTACGGTTTCTTTCTGCCTCGACTGGGACGGCCTACGCCGCCAAAAGATCGCGCCGAGTTCGATTTCGGCACGCCCGACGGCTACGAGTTCTTTTTGAAGATGGGGCCGCTCGCTGACTCGAATAAAAAATATTTCAACGGCGAAGCGACCTACTGGCAGGAGATCGTCGATCATACGAACTATGACGAATTCTGGCAGCAACGCTCACTGTGGAAGTTTATGACCAACGTCAAACCGGCTGTGCTCAACGTCGGCGGCTGGTTCGATGCCGAAGACCCGATGGGGCCGTTTCACACTTATCGCGCTGTCGAAAAGAACAATCCCGGCACGGTCAACACTCTGGTGATGGGGCCGTGGTGTCACGGGTGCTGGTCGCGCGGCGACGGCGACAAATTAGGCAATCTGAATTTCGGCGTGAAGACGTCAGCGGTCTTTCGCGAGCAGATTCAGTTTCCGTTCTTTATGCGCTACCTGAAAGATAAACAGTTCGATATACCGGAAGCATGGATGTTCGTCACGGGTTTGAACGAATGGCGACGGATGGATTCCTGGCCTCCGAAGAATTTGCAGCCGCTGACATTTTACCTGCGCGCCGATGGCCGTTTGAATAATCAAGCGCCGACCGAAGACGGGCGGAACGCGTTTGACGAATATCTAAGCGACCCGAACAAACCCGTGCCTTACCTGGGATACACTGTGATGGGAATGACGCGCGATTACATGACCGAAGATCAGCGATTCGCCGCTTCGCGCACGGATGTGCTGACATACGAAACCGAGCCGATGGAATCGGATTTGACCATCGCCGGAACGATCAAAGTCAAACTGCAGGTATCGACTACGGGGACGGATTCTGATTTCATCGTGAAGGTGATAGATGTTTATCCCGGCAACTATCCGACGCCCGCGCTGCCGCAGGGGCAGCCGGTTCCTGCGAACCGGGTTGAGATGGGCGGCTATCAACAGCTAGTGCGCGGCGAACCGTTTCGCGCCAAGTTCCGCAACAGCTTTCAAAAGCCTGAGCCGATGACGCCGGGCAAGCCAACCGAGATCAGTTTTGAATTGCCGGATGTCTATCACAGCTTTCGCGTCGGGCATAAACTGATGGTGCAGGTGCAGAGCAGTTGGTTCCCGCTCGTAGACCGCAACCCGCAGAAGTTCATGGAGATTCCGAAAGCCACCGCTGCGGATTATCAAAAAGCTACCGAGCGCGTTTATCGCTCGCGCAATCTGCCGTCGTCAATAACAGTGATGGTTGAAGGAGCACAACGGTAAAAATCTCAGCAGTATTGCTGCTCGAAGCGGCGCAACTCTTTCGGCGAGCGAATCACGATTATCTGCCTGCCTTCGCTGAAGGATGCGATCATGTTTTTTAGTTGAGGGCGCATCTGGCGATGGATCAAACGCATCACTCTGATCAATTCCCATGTCTTCGGAAGCATCGGGCAATTTTCCGGCAGGTCGGGTCTTGCGACGATGATTGATTTGATTTGTCGTTTGAATGACCACCAGTAATGAATATGGATGGGAAAGTCTACGAAAATGATTGTGTCGGAAGCCTTGAATCGTTCCGCTATTAAATCCCAGCTTCCCCAGCCATCAATTATCCATTTGCCTGTCGTTAATATCTCGTCGTGTTTCTTTTTAAGCTCGGCAAGGGATGTCCTTTGCCAGTTTGGCTTCCACTGAATTTTGTCAATCGGGTAGACGTTAATCCGCAACGCTTTTCCGAGCTTGATGGCTAGAGTGGTTTTCCCGCCGCCCGCGTTTCCGATGATGGCTACACGGCTCATAGTGCCCCCTTCAGGCGTTGCAGGTTTCTTGACATCCTGTAACGCATAGTTTATAACCCGCCACATATTCTGTAGTTGGCAAGAAAAATTGACTCTATTACAACTTGACCCGAAGCGCGAGCGATTACTTCGATTTGAGAGGAGAGAAAATGATGACAAACAAACCCGACCGAGCAGGTATGAAATTAAAACGGAGCAACTGGCTCTCTCTTCTCTTGCTTGTTGTGATGATGAGCGGGTACCCAGTCCGCGCGCAGGAATCGCCGCTGAAAGAGTTTGATGATTATGTGAACAAGGCGCTCAAAGATTGGGAGGTTCCGGGCGTTGCAATTGCGATTGTAAAAAACGATCAGATCGTTTTTACCAAAGGGTATGGCGCGCGCAAAATCGGAGACCCGACGCCGGTAAACGAGAAGACGCTTTTTGCCATCGGCTCTGCCTCGAAGGCTTTTACAGCGGCGGGGATTGCGATGCTGGTTGATGAAAACAAAATCAAGTGGGACGATCCGGCGACCAAAGCTCTGCCCGGATTTCAACTCTTCGACCCATACGCCACGCGCGAGATGACCGTGCGCGACCTGCTCTGCCATCGCAGCGGACTCGAACGCGGCGACTTTCTGTGGTACGGGTCGCCTTATGACCGCGAAGAGATATTGCGCCGCGTCCGCTACCTGAAACCGACCTGGAGCCTTCGCTCGATGTTCGGCTACCAGAATATCATGTATCTGGCGGCGGGGCAGACTATCACCGCCGTGTCGGGCAAAAGCTGGGACGATTTCA
>DATEKX010000810.1:0-2833 GCA_035277165.1 Blastocatellia bacterium
GGCAACAGTTCTGCGAAAGAGATCACAAGCAAGCTGTCAAAGAAAACGACGGGCGGTTTTGCCGTGTCAAATCCGCGAACAGCCACGCCGTTCATGAAATTTTTTATCACGCCGACTTCCAGCCCGTAGCGGCGCATATGAACCACTTGCTCTGAAATTTCAGTAGCGCCGCCTGTTCGCACCATCACTTCGGCAGGCGAGAGTATTTCAAACGCCGCATCTTTCACATAGTTGCCGCCGGGTGTGTGCGGGTTCTCGAACCATCCCACTTGAACTGCCGCGACAGGCACGGAAAAATCTTTAGACGGAAGTATCTGGCTGCCATCGGCGGAAAATGTCGTGCGACCCAGCAAAGTCTCGAAGCCCCACCGGCGGGCCTCTTCCCGGTTCTGCCATTCATGATCGAAAGGAATGACGATGTCGCCTCCTTCAGCGGGCAGAGCGCCGGGCGCTTCCCATTCGTTGAGCCGCGCGATCAATTCATCACGGCTGATGGAGTTTATCTGATCGAGAGCTTCGCCGTAGGCTCCGAGTTGATCGCGCAGGTCGCTTTGGAAGTGCGCGAAATCAGCTCGACGGCTTTCGAGCGCGGCCAGTATTTTGTTTCGATAAATCATGAGCGCAAAGCGTTTTTTAGCGTATTGAAGCGAGGGTGAGAAGTCAAACCATTCTGTTGTTTGGAAAACAATGGGCGAGAATCCGTGTATTGGCGTATAATGGATTTGACTTGGTAGCCAGGTATTGAGTTTAAATATTTAACATTGCCGGTAAACGGTTCGTAGCTTGGACACGACGATGTGGCCGAGAGGGCGAAAAAACAAGAGCAATCGGAGCGGGGCATTGATGGCAGCTATGACTCAGCCAGTTGTATTGGTGATGACTCAAGCCGACCTTAACGAATGCTGGCGGCTCGATCAAAAGTGTTTCATTGACGGGGAAGCTTATGACCGCGAAACGATACGCTATCTGCTGTCACACACTCAATCGGTCTGCTTCAAAGTGATGTCGTCTGCTGATGAGATGATAGCTTTCGTCGTTGGGATGATAGAGCCTGACCGCACAGGCCACGTAGTCGCTTTGGGAGTCGATCCCACGCATCGTCGCTTCGGGCACGGTCGCCGATTGATGCACGCCATCGAGCAGGGATTTCTGGGCAGTGGAGTCTCGACCGTGCGACTCGAAGTGCGAACCACGAATGACGCCGCGCAAAAACTCTATTTTGATTTGGGCTACAAGATAGTGCGCCGCATGCCTCGCTACTACACCAGCGGCGACGACGGCTATCTGATGGTCAAGAACCTCTCCTGATTCAAGCTAAAATCCAAAATCATTTGTGGCATAATCAGCCCTATGAGTTTAACTGTGCGCGATGCGCTTTCGTTGAACGTGTTGAAAGAAGCGGTTGTCGTGGCCGGGCATCGCGGTCTTGATAATCCCATTCGATGGACACACATCCTCGATCACCCGGACGTGTCCGACTGGGTGAAAGGCGGCGAAGTGCTCATCACCACAGGCTACGGCATCTACAAAGATACCGACGCGCAAATCCGTTATATGCTCGAAGCGGTCAAGATGAAAGTCGCCGCCATATTTATCACTACTCAATATCTTACGCAGGTAACTCCCGAGATGCGCGACATAGCCGACACGCATGCTTTGCCGCTCGTTGAGTTGCCGCCCACTACGGCCTTCATCGAAGTGACCGAAGCCATACTCAGGCGGCTGGCCGCAAAGTCAATAGACGCAGAGCGCGATTACCTGATTGATGCGTTGCTTGCAGGCAACCTGCCCGAAGGCGCAGAAACGCTTGCGCGGCTGTCAGAGCTTGGCCTCGAACCCGATCAGCATTATGTGCTTGCTCTTGCCCAACGAGCGAATGCCCCTGTAGATCAAACTCTGAGCGAAGATGAAATCCGAGGGCTGTTTGCTGCTCTCAATCAAGCGCCGCGCCGCGCCGCGTTGATTGCCAAGTCGGGCTGGGTTGTGGCCCTGTTTTCGATGGGCGCGCGAGCGGCATCAAGCGTCCCGTTCGCGCGCATTCTCGAAGAAACGCTCAAAGAATTCGGCGCGCAAAAGATTCGCGTGAGCGTTGGGCGACTGGCCAGAAAGCTCTCGGACTTTCCCATCAGTTATCGCGAAGCGCAGGAAGCGCTTTTCATCGCAAGCATCACAGGCGATACGAAAACGGTCTATCATTACAACGATCTGGGCGTCTGGCGATTGCTGCTGCGCGTTGACGATCAAAACGAGATTGAACGATTTGCAGATCATTATTTGAGCGCGCTCACCCGCCACGACCGCGAGCAGCAGACAAACTGGTTGAAGACGCTCGAAACGTTTCTGGAAGAAAACGGCAACCTGCGCGCGACCGCACGAAGGCTTGAATTGCACCGCAACACGGTGACCTACCAACTTGACCACATAAGCCAATTGTTGGGACAAGACCTCAATGACTCTGAGGTGCGGCTCAATCTTCAGATCGCGCTTCGAGTCCGGCGACTGCTTGAAGCAAAACAAAAGTAAATACTCAGTCTCATAAATTATCTCGCCTTTGTTGTGCCACTTGCACAACAGGACTGCTTAATGGCTGGTGCTTTCGCCCGTTGTAGAGTCTTTTCATATCGCCCAAAATGTTTATGTAGAAAGAATGGTTAATAAAATGATGAACATCAGGGCAATTGGAAACAAAGAGCAGTTCATATCGAATGATCGCCTTATGGGCCGAAGCATGATAATGCTTTCGGCCATTGGCTTCGGCACGATTGGAGTGTTTTCCAAGTTCGCTTATGCTTCCGGGATAGACGCTCCGTTGCTTTTGGCGCTGCGCTTCCTC
>DATEKX010000811.1:0-6446 GCA_035277165.1 Blastocatellia bacterium
ACCGTTGCGGATTCCACCAAAGCCCAGCGCGAAGGATTCATCCCCGTAGAAGGAACGAGCCTGAGACAAAAGCTCGACGCGGCCATCAGTCGTGGCCGCGCAAATTCCGGGCAGTCGAGATTCTGGGCCGCTTACGCTTTCGACGTGAGACCCGGCATCGCCGTTGATCTAGAGATTCATAACGGAAATGGCACAACTATAATCAACGGCACGAGCTTTTCTACAGACTCAAAGATAGAGACGCGCAACCTCGGAGTCTTTCTGCTTTACGACGCAGGCGCGAGCGCTCCTCAAAGAGTGGAAGTTTATAACCTCGACCGCGCGCGCGAATACAGCGGCTATCCGGTTTACTGGATGGGCCGCGCAGGAAACGAAGAGAGTTTGAATTTTTTGAAAGGGCTTACGGAATCGAATCAGGCCAACAGAGTGGCAGAGCACGCCGTAGCAGCGCTCGCGATTCACGACGATCAGAGAGTTGACCCGATACTAGAAGATCTGGTGCGCCGCTCGAACATCGAGAAGGTGAGAAGCACAGCCGTGTTCTGGCTCGGTCAGACTCCGGGCCATCACCCGCTGCTTGCCGAAATAGTGCGCAACGAGCAGGAGAACACGAGCCTGCGCAAAGAAGCGGCTTTCTCGATGGGCGCAGGCCATGACCCTGCTGCGATGTCAACTTTGCAAAACCTCTACGGTTCGATAAGCAATCGCGAAGTGAAAAAGCAGATCATCTTTGCGGCCTCGATCACAGGCAACGACAAACGGTCTGCGGCAAATGATCGCAGCGATGAAGAAGGCGTCACATTCCTGATAAAAGTCGCTGAAACGGATGCCGACCGCGAGTTGAAAAAGCAAGCTCTGTTCTGGCTCGGACAAAAGGCGGGCAAGCGAAGCCTCGACGCGCTGGGCAAAGCGATTGACAGCAACGACGCAGATACAGAGGTGCAAAAACAGGCAGTGTTTGCCATCAGTCAGCGACCGAAAGACGAAGCGGTTCCGCTGTTGATAAAGATCGCAAAGACTCATGCGAAACCAGCCGTTCGCAAACAGGCGATATTCTGGCTCGGACAAACAGGCGACGAACGCGCGCTAGATTTCTTCAAAGAGATTTTATCGAAATAAGATAGACAGCATCCTCCAAAACTTTTTCGGGGGCGGGCCGTAGCGCCGCCCCCTTTTATTTTTTATAGTAGTAATAAGGAACGATTTGAATGACAGATGATTTATCGACTTGCCATGGTTTGATTACGGGGCTCTTCACTACTGCGAGCAGCGCCGACGAATGGGCGCGGTACAGGTTGAGCAACGAGCAGGTCGAGTTTTATCGAGAGAACGGTTATATCGCGGGCGTGCCGTTACTGACCGATGAACAAGTCCAAGTGCTGCGCGAAGAGTTGAGCGAGTTGATGAATCCTTCGCATCCGCAGAATCATCTCTTTTACGAATACAACTCTAACGAATCGAAAGACCCGGCGAAGATTGTCTTTCATGCTCTAGGCGCGTGGCGCATCGCTGAAGGCTTTCATGATCTGCTTTGGAATCCCGCTTTCACCGTGCCCGCGTCGCAATTGCTCGAAGGCGCTGTGCGATTCTGGCACGATCAACTCTTCTGCAAGCCCGCGCGTCACGGCGGCGTGGTCGCGTGGCATCAGGATTATTCCTATTGGACGAGGACTCAGCCGCTCGCGCACCTGACCTGCTGGATAGGGCTGGACGATTCCACGCGAGACAACGGCTGCGTGCACTACGTTCCGGGAAGCCACACGTGGCCGGACTTGCCCATCACAGGATTAACAGGCGACATGGATGCAATTCAATCCGTCTTGTCCGACGAACAGAAAGAACTGTTCAAGCCTGTCGCCATCGAACTCAGAAAAGGCGAAGCGTCTTTTCATCACCCGCGAATGATCCACGGCTCCTTTGCCAACACGACCTCCAGTTCGCGCCGCGCAACAGTGATAAACGTTTTCCGCGACGGAGTGAAATCCGCTTCAGACGAAGCCCTGCTCGAAGGCGTGCCAGTCATTGCGAGCGGCGAGAAGATGCGCGGCCAGTTCTTCCCGCTGCTGTTTGACCCAAATGCAATATAGGTTTTGCTGTCAGCGCCTGCGGTTTCAAAACTCTCAGTAGCGAAATCAGCGGCCAGCGTGCCTGTCGTCGCCGCGATTGCCGCGTTGCTCACTGTTGCGTTGACGTTGATGAACGAAGCATCGGCTACGAGCGGATAACTCGGCGGCTTCGCGCTTGTATAAAAGATCGAGCCGTTCTTGTAATACTTCACGACTCCGCTTTCAACCGATATGCGAAACACGTCGCCGCTTCGGTAAGTAGTCTCAGCCTTATAGGCGTTGTTCTCGCGCACATCCGCAACGCCGTTGCCCGCCAGTTTGATCGCGAAATCAATTGCCGCATAGTCCGTGCCTGACGCATTGCGCGTCAGCCCGCAGAACCGCATCTTGTTCGTTTCGACGGCAGTGAATTCCAGATAGCCGTCTCCTGATGTCAAACGCTGTTGCGATATTGCTCCCGCGTCGGGCGAATCGTCTCGCCCTGATGTCTTCTGTAAAGCGGCGCTTGTCGTCGCGCAGTTGACGATGCTGACCCAGTTTACGTTCTGGCGCGACGAGCCGCCGCCGCCGCCGCCAACAGCGGTCGTAAACGTAAGGTCGCCGGAAGTAGCAAGATTGCCTGCCGCATCTCTTGACTTCACTCGATAGTGATAAAGCGTGTTGGCGCTCAGCCCGGAAAGCTGTGCGCTGTGGCTCGTCGTCATCGCTGTATTGACCTGTGTGCTGCTTCCATAACTGCTCGTCGTCCCGTATTCGACCTGTGTGTCGCTCGCTTCATTAGTCGTCCAACTCACGCTCGCGCCGCTTGCTGTTATGTTGGAGCTGGCTATAGAACTGATTACTGGCGAAGTTGTGTCGCCGCCACCGCCACCACCGCCACCCACACCGGGCACAAGCACTACGAACACATCACGGCGCGAGGTTGATCCCCAGTTGCTCGTGAATGCAGCGAATCGCCCATCCTTGCTCATCGACGCTCTCGGCGTGTCCCAGTACTCTCGATACACCGAATGCATGTGCGCCAGTCTTCTTACTCGCTGCGTCCCGTCTGTTGATGCCTGGAACAGTTCGTTGCGAAACAGGTTATTCGAGGGTAAGCCATTCGCTACAAACATACTGATCAGTATCCAGTTGTCGTCATCGGCCAGTTGAGAAGCATGATTGCTCTGGCTCCAATCATTGCCGAAATCTATCACTGTACGGAACTGGTGTGGCGAGGCGAGCGATCTGTAGAGGAAACGGTTAGCCCAGTTCTCGTAGCCGACGACAAACCCTCTGCCCATATCTTTGTGACCCGGCGCATAGTCGGGCGGCCCGTCCGTCAAATCTGTCACCTGCCTCGTCTGCAAATTCACTACCCTTCCTTCTATCGCGCTGGCTGGCCCGCTCTGCTCCGTTATCACATACAAATACTGCCCTGTCTTGTCCACCTGCACTTCGTTCACATTCGACGTGTCCACTCGATACAGATTGTTTTGCGACTTCTGCCACGCGGCATAACCTACTACCCTGAAGGACGAGTCTTTCAGATGAAAGCCAAACGCATTGTCGTCTATTGATTTGCTCAGTTGAGTGATCTCGGCCCCCGGCAACTGCCCCGCGAAATCTTTTATCAACGTGTACTGGTTAGTGGCTACGTTGTAGGCGTATATCTTCAAATAGGCGTGGCAGTAGATGACGTCCGGGTCTGTTCCGCTCCATATAGCGTCTTCGCTGCCGGGGAAACCTCCTCCGGGCATTGCAGCCGTGAACAATCTGCGTTTGCCTGATATGCGGAAGTTCACAGGGTCGAGTTGGTAGAGCATGCCTGCGCCTCCCGTTCCCAATATCATCATCCGCGTCGAGTTCATGTTGAACGTAGGATAATAAGAATAAGCCGTCACATTGAAAGCGCCGTCGTTTTCATCTGTGACTCTCATAATGGTAGTTCTGAACACAGGGTCTATGAACTTGCCTCCTGCCGCAGGCAACGCGGGCGGCGGCGGCTCAGGATAAACATTCTTGTCTGTTATGACAGTGCCGCCGCCGCCGCCGCCATTGGTAGACGTTGTAAAAGTCTGATCGCCGGAAGTAGCGAGATTGCCTGCCGCATCCCTTGACTTCACTCGATAGTGATAAAGCGTGTTGGCGCTCAGCCCGGAAAGCTGTGCGCTGTGATTCGTCGTCATCGCTGTATTGACCTGTGTGCTGCTTCCATAACTGGCCGTCGTCCCGTATTCGACTTGTGTGTCGCTCGCTTCATTAGTCGTCCAACTCACGCTCGCGCCGCCGGTTGTGATATTCGTCGCCGAGATCGTGCTGATGACTGGCGGCGTTGTATCGCTCGCGCTGCCTGATGTCGTGAAAGTGAAATCGCTCGACACGGCAACGTTTCCTGCCGCATCTTTCGACCTCACGCGATAGTGATAAAGCGTGCCGGATGCAAGCCCGCCAAAAGCGACGCTGTGGCTTGTAACCGGCGTTGGGTTCTGTGTGGACAGGCTGCCATAACTGGTCGTCGTGCCGTATTCAACTTGCGTATCGCTCGCTTCGTTCGTCGTCCAATTGATAGTTGCGCCGCTCGCGGTGATATTTGTAGCTGAGACCGCGCTGATGACTGGCGGCGCTGTGTCCGGCCCTCCTGTGACAACTACAACCGCAGAAGCTTTGACAGACGGATTGCTCGTGCTGGCTGCGGTGATTGTGTAATTTCCCGCCGTGCTCGGAGCAGTGTACAAACCCGTGCTCGTTATGGTTCCTCCGGTCGCAGACCAGTTTACTAGTTCAGCGCTGACTGCCGTTATGATTGCCGTGAACTGCATAGTCCCGCCCGCGTTGATGACTGCTTTGGCAGGGCTTATCGAAACAACCGGCCCAAAGCCTGCGCCGTTAATCATCACGTTGCTCACGGACGACATCGAATGCATCAGCGAAGCGTTCACCAGCAATGGATAAATGGGCCGCGTGCTGCTCGTGTAAAAGACCTTGCCGTTCTTGTAATAGTTCACCACGCCGGATTCGATTGCGATGCGAAATACGTTATTGGCTTTGTACTTGATCTTAGCTTTTACGCTGCCATTCTCGGTGACCATCGCTTTCTTTTTGCTGTTGAGCTTGATGGCAAAGTTGATGTCGTCGGCCTGCTGGTGAATCGCGTTGCTGTTGTTTAGACCGCACCATCTATCTTTGTTCGTTTCTTTCGCTGTGAACTCCACGAAAGCGTCGCCTGACTGAATTGATTGCACGGATGTTGCTCGCGCATCGTCCGATTCGTTGTCGCCGCTCGTCTTCTGCAATGTATTGTTGTTCGCGGTGCAGTTGAGAATGTTCGTCCACATCAAAGTTGACATGGCTGAAACATCATCGCTCATCGTCGCGATAAATACATCCGAGCGCGAGCCGTTCGCGGTTGCATTGAACATTGTGAATCGCCCGTCGCGCGAGACGTTATTGCGCGGCAAACGGTCGGGCGAATCGTTGACCAGACTCATCAGTTCGAGCGAATCGTTTTCGCCTGATGCAGTTTGATCGGCCTTTTGCTCAAGCAGCGTCGCTTCGTGCTGTTGTTGGCTCAGGTAACGCCACGCTCTTGTCACATCACCGTTTACTATTAACGATTCGCCGGAGCGATCAAGTCTGGCATCGGCAAATCCCGCAACGCCGCTCGCCGCGTCTTCCGTGTCGAATCGGTAGAGGTTGTCCGTGAGGCGATCCCACACGATGACGTAACGCCACACGGTCGCGCCCGCTTCGCGATAAGTGAAGGCGAAGCGATTATCATCCGTCCACGATTTGCTGAGGCTGCGCGCTTCGCCCTTTGCCAGGATGTTTGAGAAATCTTTGACTGGTGTGAGGCTGTGCGACTCAACGTCGTAAGCATTTATGCGAATCGCGCCGTCGCCGTCATCAAGAGCGATGATTGTATTCGGCTCTACGGCAGACCACTGCGCGCCGTCGGCTTGCAAAGTCACGCGGTCGAAGAGCAAGCCCTGTCTTTGAATCCTGAGACTCGCAGCGTCAAAGCTGTACAGGCTCGCAACTCCGTCGAGCATGACAAAAAAGCGCGTCGAGTCCTGATTGAATCCCGGCGAAGAAGGCGCGCTTGCCTGAGCAGCGTCTTGATCGTCCGTGACGCGAACCAGTTGGATCTTGTTATTGGAACTGGCAAACGGAACGCCTGCATAAGGCAGAAGGTTTGCCGGTTTGTCGCTATGAGCGGGTCGAAATTCAACGCGCGCAAACGCGCTTTGCTCGAATATGACAACTGCTATGATTGCCCAGACTGCAAATGTATTCTTTCTCATTTCTAGCCTCACTGTTGATTTATTAATTGCTGTTTAGTGAGAAGCCGGACTTCAAGCTCCACTATGTTTCCGGTCTACTGAGGGGCAAAGCAGGCGA
>DATEKX010000812.1:0-4510 GCA_035277165.1 Blastocatellia bacterium
AAGCATTATAAAACGGTAGCGAGTCTAACATAGAAGCCGCGATTAAAAAAGCGACCGTGTGAGTCCTGGCGCAGGTCGGCAATACTTGCAAAAGGCTTCAAGCCGCTTCGATCTCGGCAGCGAATTTGATGTCCTGATAAACCTCGCTCAAGCTCATCTCGCAACTCAGTGAATGTACTTTCACATTGTCGCTGAGGTCTGCAAAGTCATAGCGTATCCAATCACCGCTCGAATGCTTGACGAATTGCGTGACGAATATGCGGTCTTGAGCTATGAGCAGGTATTCGGAAAAGCTCGGAATTGATTTATAGCGCCAGAATTTCTCGCCCCAATCATAAGCCTCTGTCGAAGGTGACAACACTTCAACTATCAAAGACGGATTAGTCAACGCATCAATTCCACCTATCTTTTCATACTGCGCTTCATCGCATAAGGCTGACAGGTCAGGGTAACGATAAGGCGGTGCGGTTGGAACTTTGATTCGCACATTAGCGGGAAAAATGCGGCAACTGCGCCCGCTCAGTTTGGTTCTTAAGCAAAAAATCAAATTCGATTCAATCTGCCCGTGTTCAGGGCTGACGCCGCTCATCGAAAACACTTCGCCGTTCCAGAACTCGAAGCGTTCTTCCGATCTTCTTTCAAGCTCAAAGTATTCTTCCAGCGTGTAGCGTTGTTGGGGATTGGCAGCCATTTCTGGTTTCCTTTGTATCATTGATAAATATCCCCCAAAGGATTCTACAGCTTCAAAGCACATCAATCAATTTCAAGCTCTCACGGATTGTTCAAAAAGAGCAAAGCGCGTTAAACTTCTTGCTTCGACAACAGTCCGCGAATAACGCGAATCGCCCGTATGGCTATTCGTCGCTTTTGCGGATGATTCAGGAAGCAAACATGAGTATTTCATTCGACGTTATAGTAATTGGCGCGGGCCACGCCGGGTGCGAAGCCGCTTACATCGCTGCGCGCACGGGCGCGCGAACTGCGCTGGTTACGATTGACGCAAACTCCATCGGCCAGATGAGTTGCAATCCGGCAATCGGCGGCATAGCCAAAGGCCACCTCGTTCGCGAAGTGGATGCGCTCGGCGGCATCATGGGACAAGTGATTGACGCGACCGGAATTCAATTCCGGCTCCTTAATCGCAGTCGCGGCCCTGCCGTCCAGTCGCCGCGCGCTCAGGCCGACCGCAATCTCTATAGAACAGAGATGCGGCGCAGGCTTCACCAGACAGAAAATCTTTCGATCATCGAAGGCGAAGTCGCAGAGATTCTATTCATCAACTCAAGAGTCGCGGGCGTCGAGCTTGCCGACGGAACAAAGATCGAAGGCCGCACGTGTGTGTTGACGACCGGCACTTTCCTCAACGGATTGATTCACGTAGGCCGAAAGACTTTTCAGGCTGGCCGTTCGGGCGAACCAGCTTCTATCAAACTGGCAAATTCGATTCGCGCTCTGGGAATGAAAACAGGGAGGCTCAAGACGGGGACGCCGCCGCGACTCGATGGCCGCACGATTGACTATTCAAAGTTCGAGCGACAACCGGGCGATGCTCATATTGTGCCTTTCTCTTTTAAGACCGACCAGATCAATCGCCCGCAAATAGAATGCTTCATCGGCTACACTGATGAAGCCGTGCACGATGTGATTCGCCGCAACCTCGATAAATCCCCTCTCTACAGCGGCGAGATCAAAGGCGTCGGGCCGCGCTATTGCCCTTCGATTGAAGACAAGGTCGTGAAGTTTTCCGAAAAGCCGCGCCATCAGATTTTCCTCGAACCTGAAGGCTATAACACATACGAAGTCTACCCGAACGGCATTTCGACAAGCATGGCCGAAGAGGTGCAGCTTGAGTTCGTGCGTCGAATACAGGGACTCGAAAACGTAAAGATGCTGCGACCGGGCTACGCAGTCGAATACGATTTCGTTGACCCGCGTGAACTCTATCCGACGCTTGAAACGAAACAGATTCGCGGGCTCTATCACGCAGGGCAGATCAACGGGACTTCGGGCTATGAAGAAGCGGCAGGCCAGGGCATTATCGCAGGCATCAACGCCGCTCTCGCCGCGCTCTCGCGTGCGCCCGTCACGCTTGATCGAAAAGACAGCTACATCGGTGTGATGGTTGATGACCTTGTGACGCAGGGAGCCGACGAGCCTTATCGAATGTTCACGTCACGCGCAGAGATGAGACTTTCGCTCAGATACGATAACGCTGACCGGCGATTGACTCCGCTCGGTCGGCAGATCGGCTCGATTGACGACCGAGACTTTGAAGCTTTCCTCAATCGCCAGAATGAAGTCGAGCGCATAAAGCAATATTTGAATGATGCGAAAGTAACCGCGCTGGGCGACGAATTGATTGATGAGCTAAGGCTCGAAGGCTCGCCCGACAGCTACAGAGGAAAGCGGCTCGAATACCTGGCGCGTCGCCCTGATTGCAGTTCAGAGCGACTTCGAGAGATAGTTCGCTCGGCGCTCGGCGATGAAGCCAGAGATCAAAACATCGTCGTCGCATTGAACGATCTGCGGTACGCAGGCTACTTGAAAGATCAGGAAATCCTGGCGCGCAAACGAGGCCGATATGACGAAATGGAGATACCGCGCAACATGGATTTTTCGAGCATCTCCGGGTTGTCTAACGAAGTAGTGCAGAAATTCAGCGACGTGCGACCTCAGACTATAGGTCAGGCCGCGCGCATTCCGGGCGTGACTCCCGCCGCTGTGTCAATCCTTCTTGTTGCGATGCTCAAAGGCTAAACCTCCTTTTGCGGCTCAACGCGAAAAATAGCGCTTTGTTGTAGCGACTGCTTCGCGTCGCGGCCCTTGACGCTTATGCGCAATTCGTACAGCCCCGGTTTTAGAAGCATCGGAATCTGCCCGCTCATGCCGGGATTGTTTTTATCGTCTTCGACGATGCGCGAAGCGATTGGCTGCCATTGCCCGCGATAGATTGTTTGTTCGTTCTGAATTATCTCTGCCTGCATCGAAAGTTCGGAAGTTTTAACGGCGTTGTAGAGCGCGAAATAATAGACAAGCAGGTTGCCGTTTTTATACGCGGCGATGCCTTGCGCAACTTTCGGGTGAAAGAGATCAGATTGTTTCGACTGGATCACTTTCTTCGCATCCTCGGCAATCCGCTCGCTCAGGATTATGTTGCTCATCGCGAGCTTACCCTTGCTGAGGTCGGGCACTTCGACCCATGCCGTAGCTGTGCCGATGTGTTCGGTGTCGCGCGCTCTGACACCTATTCGAACTTGATAAATACCGGGTTTCAATTTTATGCGCCTGCTGTAGCGATAGCCGTTCTGTTTTGCCTGCTGAACTCGCTCAGGGCGCAGGCTGGCTTCTATACGGTCGCCGAATTTCTCTACCGTATTGCCTTTAATGTCGAGCACAACGCCCGCCATTTCCAGCGCGAGCGATTGAGCCGGATTCGCTTTGTTCTGCTCAATGCTTCCGCCGTCAATGAAAACTTCTAATGAGACCTGCGCCTTATCGTCTTTGCGTTCTAGGAAAGAGGCTGAAGCCACGACTTCTACCTGCGCGAACGGCAGCGGCGCGGACAATGCCTGGACCATCTTCTGCTGCGGAGTCTTTGTTGTTTCGCCTTGCGCAAATTGCAAAGGCAGGTATCCCTTTTGAGCGCGCACTGTATATTCAGGATGATCTTTCACGCGCACTGTGATGCGGCGAAAGCTCGCGTCCTGTTTTTCGTTCGACGGATAAAATGCGAGCGTGTAATAGACTCGATTGTCATTCAGAGCCTTTTGCAATTTGCCGCTCAGGTCGTTGGTGTTGGCGAACACTTTGCCGCCCGTGCCTTCGGCGATGTCGCGCAGAGTGTTTACCACATCGCGCCTTGATTGAGCTACGGTGGTTGAAAGCAGAGCCATACTTCGTACAGACTGCCCTAAGCTGGCATCTCCCGTAAAAAATTCCGGTTGCAGCCCGCTTGCGACCAGCGCATAAACGGTGACCCCCGAACGAACGGCACTGTTAATAGTCGAATCGAGCGCTTTTGTCTCGAAAGCAGCTCCCGAATCGACCAGCGAGAAGCCGTCTGAAAGAAGAACAAGCAATCGCTGGCCGGGCAGTTCAGTCAGTTGTTTGGTCACCGCGTCGAGCGTTGCGAGCGCGGACTTTCGTTTTGTAACCGACTGATTGACAGTGTCTTTCGCCGCCGCGACAACATAACTGGCGGGAATTTTTAGAGTTTCTTCGGCCTGCAAAATAGCGTGTGCAAGCGAGAAGGCTTCCGGGTCGCCGCTGAGAGCTTTTGCCGCTATGTAGGCCGAAAGAAGCGTCGTGCGCAATGATTGAAACCACGGCTTGAGCCTGTCTATCGCAAAGCGGAGCATCTGTTTATCGCGCGTGAATTGCTCGAATATGCCGAGCTGCCCCGTGCTCGTTTTTAACGCCACAAGGTCTTCATCGGTCATCTGCTCGTTGACGAATTTCTTAAGGGTTTCTCTCGCCGTCACAAAGCTTGTCACCGACAGATGAAGCGTGT
>DATEKX010000813.1:0-6294 GCA_035277165.1 Blastocatellia bacterium
ATCAGGTAGATGAAGCGACAGCCCATCAATTGCGAGCGATAGGAAAGGTCAGTGTCTTCTGCGAGAGTGTCGTGTTGCCATCCGCCGGACCATTCGATAGCTTCGCGCCGCCACATTCCAGCCGTGCCGTTGAAGTTGAAAAATCCTCCCGCGCGATTGCGCGCAGTCTGCTCGATGACGAAATGGCCGTCGAGCATGATCGATTGCACTTTCGTAAGCAGCGAGTAATCGGCGTTGATGTGACTCCATCGCATCTGCACCATGCCGACGCGCTCGTCTGTGAAATAATCAATAAGTCGGCGAATGCAATCGGGTCGCGGCGCAAAGTCCGCATCGAAGATCAGAATCAACTCGCCGGAAGATTTTTTCAATCCCGCTTCGAGCGCGCCCGCCTTAAATCCCGTGCGGTCTGCGCGGTGATGATATGAGATGTCAAAGCCTTGATCGAAATACTTTTTCACAACGCGCGACGCTATCTCGACGGTGTCGTCGGTCGAATCATCCAGCACCTGAATTTCGAGCAGTTCGCGCGGGTATTCGAGCTTGACTACCGAATCAATGAGCCGCTCTGCGACATACATTTCGTTGAAGAGCGGCAACTGAACAGTGACACGCGGCAGACGATGAGGGGCGAATATGGCTTTGGGCTTCGGAGTGTGATTGCGATAGCGAAGAAAAAGATAGACCAGCCGGTAACGATAGATGCCGTAAACGGAAAGCAGTATGAGTATTCCGAAATAGACCCACATCAGATACATGTCGAGCGAGTCGCTGACGTTAAGATAACTTATATTGCCTGCCGGATAGCTTCCGCCGTGAGCTTCGGAAGAAGCAATGAATTTATCTATGGCGTCGCTGCCGCTGGATTGAACGGGAATCGCGAGAAGCTCGACTTCCGTGGTTTTACCGGCTTCGACTTTGGCGTGGCCTACGATGTCCTGGCTGCCTTCGCATTGAGAGTTCAGAGCGTAGCTGCCGGGTTCAAGGCTCTCGAAACTGAAAAAGCCGTTGTCATCACTGATGGATTTATATTCACGACCTGTTGCGTTGTTGCGCGCGACCACCGTCAGCCCATGCATGACGTAGCCGCGCATTTCGACTATCTTGCCATGAATAGAAGTGGGCGCTTGCGCGTTAGCCGCAGAAGTTAGTAGCGATAATAGAAATGCCAGCGCTGCTGATTTGAATAACTTTGCCATAATTAACATCACCTATGCCGGGCGCTATGATGCAACACGGCTCGCGAAAGTTTGCATGAGATCAACGGCAAAGTATAGGGATGCCGGGCGCTCATTTCAAGATGAGTTTCCGGTTTGGTTTGGAGTACCGCCTGAAGGCAGAATCTGCGGTACTCCAAACGATTTAGTAAGGCGGCTGATTGGACGGAGGAGTCGGTCCGCCGGGTGGCGGGCCGGGCGGCGTAAAATTCGGCGGCGGCGGGTAGCCGGGTGGCGGCCCCTGCGGAGGATACGGCTCGCCTTTGCGCTTCTCGAACATTGCCACGCCGATTATTCCTCCGAGCGTCGCCATACTGATGACCACGACGGCAAATAGGAGCCAGAACAATAAAGCGCCCGCCACAGAATTGTTCTGCAAAAAAGCGACGAAGTTATTGATGGATTCCTGCGCGCTCGGATCGCTTTGCTTGCCAGCCTGCTCCTTTATCTGGCTCACCATGATGTCCCAGCGCGACAGCATGTAAGGAACAGTTATTGCCATCATTATGAGCGAACTGATCGCTCCGGCATACATCCCCACAATTGCGCCATCGCCATTGGTCACACGAAACACGGGAGAACGCTTTACCAGCATGTAGGCAGCGACAGCCCCGCCGATTAATCCCCAAAGGCAACAGCCGAGGCTTACGAACGGAATAACCGAAAGCAGGCCCCCCACGAGACCGCCTACAAGCGCCGGTTGAAATTTATTTGGCTTTTCAGTCAAGGTTTCTCTCCTGTGGTAACTGACCACTGATGCATTAGAATCTGACAACAGTATCAGGGCCGCCCTGAATGTGAACAGTGTCAACGAAGCGAACGCGCTTGGTTCGCTCAGTCGCCATGATGATTGAAGAAGTGCGAATGCCTGTGCCGAAAAATCTCACGCCGCGCAAAATAGTTCCGTCGGTCACGCCCGCTGCGGCAAAGATGATCTTCTTACCCGGCGCAAGATCGTCCGTGTCATAGATGCGATGCGGGTCGCTGATGCCCATCTCTTTCATTCGCTCGACGACGCCTTCGGGTATGCGGCTCCGGTCTTCGACGTCTTCGAGTTGTTCTTTGAGCACGAAGCGCGCGAGTATCTGCCCGTTCAAACATTTCATCGCCGCCGCCGTAAGCACGCCTTCGGGCGCGCCGCCGGTTCCCATCACCGCGTGAACGCCTGAGCCTGCGACTGCAGCCGAGATGCCCGCAGACAAATCGCCGTCCGTGATCAACCTTATGCGAGCGCCCGCTTCGCGTATATCTGAGATCAGTTTTTGATGTCGAGGCCGGTCGAGCACAATGACGACTAAGTCATCAATATCGCGGTTGAGCCGTCGCGCTATCGAACGAAGATTGTCTTTAACCGGAGCGTCTATGTCTACAGCGCCTCTAGATGATGGCCCGACGATGAGCTTCTGCATGTAGAGGTCGGGCGCGTGCAGCAGCCCGCCCTTTTCAGAGCATGCCATAACGGCTATGGCATTGGCCGAACCCATAGCGCAGAGGTTTGTTCCTTCGAGCGGGTCAACGGCAATATCGACTTCCGGGAATGTCTCGCCGTCTTCGACTTTGTGCCCAAGCCCTACCTTTTCACCGATGTAAAGCATGGGCGCTTCGTCGCGTTCGCCCTCTCCGATGACTATCTCGCCGCGCATCGGTACGGTATCCATTATCTTTCGCATCGCTTCGACAGCGACGTGATCTGAGAATTTGCGATCACCTTGTCCCATGGTTTGCGCGGAAGCGATGGCCGCCGCTTCGACTACTCGAAGGAAGTCGAGGCCCAACTCGTGTTCCATTTTTCGTTCCATCATCTTTATCCTCCAAGTCTGTTTGTGCGAAGGTCTCGCTTGAGGGAAATTGATAATGATTCATCTGCCCCTTTTTTTCAAGTGATCGGCACACCGAGCGAACGCAATTTTCGATTGTCAAAACTGCCTCTGGTGTCATATAAGGTTGTGGGACTCACCGCTACTTTTTAATCCGCAAAATCACCGCTCACTCTTAGGTTCCCTCGCCTGAGGTCGAATTCATCGCTGGTGACTTCGAGGGGATTCTCCATGCTCAAAAGAAAAACTGTCTGTCTCTGGTTTCTGGTTTCGGTTGTGTTTTGTAGTTCGCTCGAATTAATCCGGTCGGAAACTACAAACCTTAAATCACCAACTGACTTACAATCCGTTACTCTCATCATTAACGAATATCTGGCCGACCCGCCTGCTGGCCCGTCAGGCGACGCAAACGGCGATGGCACAACCAACTCTACACAAGATGAGTTCGTCGAACTGGTTAATAATGGAACATCGCCTCTGGACATCAGCGGGTTCACTATAAGCGATGCAATTCAAATTCGCTTCACTATTCCAGCGGGCAGAATCGTCCCTCCGGGCGAATCAGTTGTTGTGTTCGGCGGCGGCACGCCTACGGGGGCGTTCGGCAACGCAGCAGCCAACGGATTGGTCTTTGCAGCAAGCGGCGCAGGCTTGTCTCTTAACAATGCCAATGACACGATTACTGTCAAAGACGGCTTCGGAGTTGTAGTAGATTCGAAAGTTTATCCGCCACCCGATAGCGATGAAGATCAATCCATAACCCGCAGCCCTGACATAACAGGCGGATTTGTTAATCACATGGCGGCAGCCGGGAGCGCCGGAAAGCGTTTCTCACCCGGCACGCGAACGAATGGCGCGCCGTTCACTACGACTGACCCGGTTATAGATTCGATCTCGCCTGATTCGGCAGTCGTCGGAAGCGGCACGGTCTCTGTCACAATCACAGGCAGTAACTTTCAAACTGCTTCGCGCGTTCGAGTCGATGGTTTGCCCATCAGCACTGCATTCGATAATGCGAATCAATTGAGCGCAGAGCTTCTCGCGTCAGTGACGGCTACAGCAGGCGCGCATTCCGTCACGGTTGAAAATCCTGGTTCGATCATTTCCAACTCGGTTGCGTTCACCGCGATCAGCGCAGTCGGAATAAATGAATTTCTGGCCGACCCGCCTGACACGATTGCGGGCGACGCAAACGGCGATGGCACACGCGATTCTTCGCAGGATGAATTTGTTGAGATCATGAATCGCACGGGCAGCCCTGTTGATGTCGGAGGTTTTTCCATCAGCGATGCTGACTCGATCAGGTTCACGTTCCCGCCCGCGACGATCATTCCGGCAAACGAAGCGGCAGTTATCTTCGGCGGCGGGAATCCCACGGGCGAGTTCGGCAATGCGCGAGCAAACAATCTAATCTTCAAATCCGTCTTGTCACTGAATAACTCCGGCGACACGATCACAATAAAAGACGGCGCGAATAATATTGTCGAGACTGTCATTTTTGGCTCGGCGGAAGGCAGCGCAAATCAATCTATCAATCGCAACCCCGATGGCAGCGGCACAAGCTTCGCTCCGCATTCGACCATAGCGGGCAGCAACGGGCGACTCTTCTCGCCCGGAACGCGCGTCTTTGGCGAGCCGTTCACAGTCGGCCCGCGCATCAATCAGATCAACCCCGACAGCGCACCGCTTAACCGAGCGCCTTTCGATATGTCTGTTCAAGGCAGCGGATTCGAGCCGACTTCATCAGTCTTGATAGATTCCGCGCCTGTAAACACCAGCTTCGCAAACGCGAGTGAGTTGATAGCGCGAGTGCCTGCGAATGTGACTGCAGTTGCCGGAGATCATCGAGTCGAAGTGCGCAACGAAAGCGGCAACCGCTCAAATGTCGTCGCGCTGTTTATCATACCGCCGCCGCCCGCGCTCTCTGCCGTGTTGCCGAGAGTCGTGCCGGTCGGAGCCAGCACTTTCACATTGTTCATAATGGGCGAAAATTTCACTCGCACATCGGTCGTCTCAGTCGAAGGCTTAACGGTGACTACGATCTTCATGAACGCGCGCGAGTTGAGAGCGACACTCCCCGCGACCTTTGCGGCAACGCTTGGCACGCGCCTGGTGAAAGTGCGAAACAGCGACGGGCAGGAATCGAAAGATATGCCTTTTGATGTCGTGCCCGTAAACACTCGCATCACTTCTTTGTTTCCCACGCAGGCAATCGCGGGCGGGCCGAATTTCGCGCTCATAGTCAGAGGCTCGAATTTTAAAAGCGGCGCGACTGTGATGTTTGACGGCGTGCCACTCGCGACGAAATTTATCTCAGCGACTCAGCTTCAGGCAGAAGTTCCCGCATCGCTCATCGCGGGGCTCGGCCTTCGCGTCATCACAGCGCAAAATGCTGATGGCGGAAGCTCTAACGAAACGATATTTGAAGTATTGCCGAACCCGCCGCTGATTCATTCGGTTGATCCGCCGTCAGTAATCGCAGGCGCGGGCGATGTGGTGATGGCTGTCACGGGCGAGCGGTTCCAGCCCGGTGCTGTTGTTCGCATAATCGAAAACGGGCAGAGCGGCGCGCGGCTCGATACAACGTTTATCAACAGCGGGCGAGTGGAAGCGAAACTCCTAGCCGCGTTCACTCAAACAGCGAGCAATCTTTTGTTCAAAGTTGAGAATCCCGACTTCGGCTTCTCGAATGATGCGACGCTGAAAGTCTTGATAAAAGACCCGCTCGTCATCAACGAGTTTATGGCCGACCCGCCCGACAGTTTTGCAGGCGATGCGAACGGTGACGGTTCGCGCAGCGCGTCTCAAGATGAGTTTGTCGAGATAGTGAATCGCGCGAATGAGCCGATAGACCTGTCGGGTTATAAGTTGTCAGATGCGGATGAAGTGCGGCACGTGTTCGCCGCAGGAACAGTGTTGCCGCCGTTCGAGGCTACGGTCGTTTTTGGCGGCGGCAAGCCTGCGGGCGAATTTGGAAACGCGGCTGAAAATCACTTGGTGTTCACAGCCTCAACCGGAGGATTCTCGCTCAACAACGGCGGCGATACGATCAAGCTTGAAGATGCGCAAGGTCGCATCGTACAGGAGATCAAATTCGACGCTATGCAAGGAGGCGCAAATCAATCTATCAATCGCAACCCTGATGCAGGAGGCGCGGGGTTTTCGCTTCACACTATTGTTGCCGAAGACAGCAAAAGATTATTTTCACCCGGCGCAAAAGCTTCGGGCGAAACATTCACGATCAAGCCTGCGATTCGCGC
>DATEKX010000814.1:0-4661 GCA_035277165.1 Blastocatellia bacterium
GATAGTTTTGATTGCTGCGTTCGACTGGTCACGCCGCCTCCTGTTTCTGAAGCAGACGAATATAGCCTGCGCTTATCATATTCGTCACAATCAGCAGCACAAAAGACATCGCCGCCGCATAGCCGAAATCAAAAAAGCGAAACGCAGAGCGGTAGATATACAGGCTGACGGTTTCGGTGGCGAATCCCGGCCCGCCTTCCGTCAGTATGAATATCTGATCGAAGACGCGAAGCAGATCCATCGTTCTCAGCAACAACGCAATCAGCATGGCAGGCCGCAGCATGGGCAGCGTCACGTGGAGAAAAGTTTGCCACCAGTTTGCGCCGTCTATCATCGCGGCTTCGTAAGGCTCCTGCGGTATGGCTTGCAGCCCCGCAAGCAGAACCAGAAACATAAACGGCGTCCACTGCCAGATGTCTACTGCGATGACGGATGCGAACGCAAGCGTGGGCGACGCAGTCCATGTCAATGCGTCTGTGTTTATGCCGACGCTTTTCAACGTGCCGTTGACAGCGCCAAAGTCGGGATTGAGCATCAACCGCCAGACGACTCCGACCACGACCGGAGGCAGCATCATCGGGATGAGCAAGACTGCGCGAAAGACCCCGCGCCCGCGCAAGGGCCGGTCGAGCAGAAGCGCGAGGCCGAGTCCTAAAAGGAATTCAAACGTCAGCGCGACCGTCGCATAGATGAGCGTGTGCCAGAGCGCAGAGAGAAAAAAACTGTCCGAAGCGAGCCGCGTGAAATTTGCAAAAGTCCATGAGCTTGATTCGTTTTGAAATGCGACTCTGATTGCATAAAGCAAAGGATAGATGGAAAGCGCGAGGAGCACCGCCACCGTCGGCGCGATGAGAAAATAAGGCAGCCCGCTATCACGCCATCGCGAGAATCTGCTCACGTGTGAGGTTTCTGCGCTCATAACCGGCGAATAAATTTCACAGCCTGCAACCCGTCACACCCAACTGTCGAACTTGTTTGCTATGCCTTTGTCGTCGAGCCATTGCTTGAACTGAGAACTGGTCGTGAATCGTTCTTTGATGAGCCAGAGCAGCACACTGTCTTTGTCTTCACGAGCGACTCGCAGCCAGTATTCATAGTCGCTGTCGCCCCAGTGTTCTTTTACGTATGGGCCTACGTCATAGCCTTCGAGCACGAGATTTTCTTCTTCGTCAATTTTTGCGACCACGTGCACAGAGATGTCTTCGGTTTTGTAGCTTGCAATCGTTATTTCTTTGATCCTGTCCATCGCGCCCCCGTCATCTGCTGCGCTCGACGATCTTTGCAATCTCCTGATTCGCCTGCGTCATCGCATCTTCGGCTGTAAGTTCTCCGCTGTTGGCTCGCGATAAAAATATGCCGAACACGTTTTCGATTTCGTTCCAAAGAGGCGTGCGCGGGCGAGGCTTCGATGTTTCAAGCGAACGAAGCTGCGCAGGGTAAGCCGGATACTTCGCGAGCAACTCTGCGTCGTTGAACACTGAACGACGAGTCGGAGGATTGCCCGCGAGCGCCGATTTTTTCATCTGCTCGCGCTCGGTCGCCCACAACAGAAAATCGAATGCCGCATCAACATTCCGCGCGCTTTTAGGAATAGAGATGAGCCAGTTGCCTATCTCTGCGCGGCCCGCAGCCTGCGCCCCCGGCATCACTGTGAAAGCCATCTTTCCTATGACTTTTGATTTTGCCGCATCGCTGAACGCGCTTATCCACGCGGGCCAGTTGATAGACATCGCCGCAGTGCCTTGCAGCAAATGCGCAGAGACTTCCGTGGCGTTGAAGCTGGCGTAACCGGGCGGCGCGTACTTGCCTAATTCGAGCATGAACTTGAGCGCGTTTATGCCTTCGGGACTATTGACGCTGGGCTTGCCCTGATCGTCGAACATCTCTGCGCCGAACGCCCAGAATATGGGCATGAAATCTGCCACAGCAGAATTGCCCCGCGCCGCGCGCATCACGTAGCCATAAACTCGATCACCCGCAGGCGACCCTGCCCGCTCGTGCTCGTCAATCGCCTTCGCCGCCGCCATCACATCGTCCCACGTTTCCGGTTCTTTCAAGTTGTGTTTTTGATAAAGGTCTTTGCGATAGAAAAACAATTGCGAGTTGCCGACATAAGGCAGAGCGTAAAGCGCGCCCTTCTCGTAAGGGTGACGACACAGCGCGAGCGACGCCGGAACGAAATCATCGTCAGGCCCGCTCTTGTTTCGTTTCTGGTAAAGCGGCGCGAGGTCTGCAAGCAATTCTGCGGTGGCGAACCTGGGGAACCACGGGTCGTCGAGCATGATCAGGTCATATGCGCCCGTTTGCGCATTCAAATCAACAAGCTCTTTTGCGAACAATTCTTCGTATGGAAACTCTGCTATCTGAATGCGCGTGCCGGTTTGCGTTTCGTAATCGCGCGCCGCCTGTTTCAGCGCCTCGCCTTCAACGCCTGATGCTACGGCAATGCTCAACGCGCGCGCGCCGTCTGCGTTGCGGACGTTTGAGTCGCGACACGCGATTTGCAGGGCGAAGGCCAAAAGCGCGATTAGAAGAATCAAAGAGCGAGTCTTGTTTTGCATAGGCGAAAACTATAAGCCAAACGCAAGCACAGGACAAACTCCGCAGATACGAGTAGCCACGAATTGCACGAATGCAGACGAATGTTTACGAATAATTCATGCTTATTCGTAAACATTCGTGCAATTCGTGGCTGATCTTACCGGTTTGCGTTGGCAGGCGAACTGTTCGCATTTGCTGTAGAAGCCGGTGGCGGCGGCGGCGGCTGTATGGCTATCTGCTGGCCTAGGTAAGGCGCAATGGCTCGGACAAACGCGATGAAGTTTTGAATCTGCTGCTTCAATTCTTCGGACGTTACTTTCTTGTATCCGGTCGGCACCTCGAACAAAGCAGGATCGGGATTCAAATGAATGTCGCGCGTTTCCAGCATCCCGCGCGCGCTTGCGCCGCTTGATGTCATTGCGTTCAAGTCTGCGCGCAGTGGCAGGCCCGTCTCCTGGTCGATGTAGACAAAGCTGTCGGCTTGAACCGTTCCCGCCTGTGTGCCTGTGTTGGCCGCGCCCGAAAACTTATACTTTGTCGCGGGGCGACCGTTGACCGGCTCGACGCCCAGATTTTCGTGCGGGCGCGATTGCAATCTTTCGATCATCGCGCTCGGCGTCATCATATTGCCGAGCGGGAACCCAAGCGCGTCCGGGTCTAACTCTACGTACTGATTGCGCGACGGAAGCACCAGATACTTCAGCCCCGGCTTTTCAAGATAGATGACTTCCTGATTGATGCTTGGAATCTTGAGCGACCATCGGCGATTCGCATCCATCCTTGCGAAATCAATCTCCCACTGCGCATTGCCCTGACGATTGCTTGCTTCTGCCTGACCCGTGATAGCCATCTTCATGCTATAGCGTTCAGGTTCTTTGGCTGAAATCGGCGAAGTCGCGCCGCCCGTCGCGGTATTTGCGTTAGCGGTATTGCTCGCGTTCGCATTCGCATTTGTATTCGTGTTGGCACCGGAATTACTGTTTGCGACAGGCGCGCTTGTGCAGCCGAAAGAGATGAGCGCAAGGGCTATCGCCGCCAGTGTCGTAAAGATTCGTTGAGTTTTATTAAACATCCAATCCTCCATCATTATTTGAAATCTCAAATTAACTCATTGTTTATTGAGCAAGCGCCCTAAGCACATCCACTTGTATGTTCGGGTTGCGCACGTCGCCCGTTATGTTCAACGGAACGGCGATGCGATTGTTTGTTTGCAAGACTGCGACAGCCGCGCCAATCAGCGGATTGGCCGACGATTTAAGCTGCGATGTTGCTTCGCTCGAAAGCTCGATCCTTGCGGCATAACTGAGCATAAGCGCGGCCTCTATTCTGAACCAGCCTTCAGGGGCTAAGGCATCGCCCAGTCCATCGAGTTGCTGCACGCGCAGGTCGGTTGTCTTTACAAGATCGTGATCGAAGTTGAAGTCCGTTTCAAGCCCGCCTATCTTCGTGCCCTGATTCATGTCTCCAATCTGGTTGACGCGGGCCGCGCCTGCCACTTGCTGGCTCACGTTCAAGCTTGGAATGAATATCTCGCTGGCCGAGATGTGCCCGCTGCCGCTCATCTCTGATGAGGCGTGAGTATCGAACTGCCCATTGAGTTTGAAGCTTTGAGCCGTAAGATTTTTTGTTTCGAGAGGGCCTGGCCCGAACACCCCTTTGGTTGAATAGCCCGCGCCGCTGCCGCGATCTATGACCAGATCAAACGGCATCACGGCTTTCAATTTCTCAGCCCCCTCGCTCTCATCGGACTCTGCGCGCACTTCGCCCGTCGCGTGGCTCGCATTTACTGCGTCCTTCGCGTCGGCGATGGCAAGCTTCAGCGCGATGTTTTTATATAAGCTTTCCGGTTGCTTGCCCGTCTTGTCTATAACGCGGATGGTCGCGCCTTCGATTTGAATACTGTTGAATCTTGCTTTGCCGGGGTCGCCCGCTGCGGCAGCGATCAATCGAACCAGTGATTGTAGAAATGCAGTTTGCGCGCTGGTCGCCGCTCCGAGCGTCGCCCAGTTCCACGTGCCGTCGCCGTTTTTGATGAAATTGAATTCAGGCGAATTGATCGTTAATGCGTCAATGACGATTTGACGATGCAGCACGTAGTCTTTTAGTGAAAAGTTCGCGCG
>DATEKX010000815.1:0-2511 GCA_035277165.1 Blastocatellia bacterium
CCGCTTTAAAAGCATCCTCACGCCATAGCGCAGGTCTTTCAACAGAGTCTCCATTCATTCCTCCGAACAATCTCAAATCTGAAATCACTCGTAACGAAGAGCGATCATGGGATCAACCTTGATGGCGCGACGAGCAGGGACGAGGCTGGCCGCAAGAGCAACGCTTGTCAGCGCGACAGAGATCAAAGCGAAGATGAGAGGGTCAGTGGCGCTGACGCCGTAAAGCAGAGAGGCCATGAGGCGAGTCAGAGCAAAGGCAGCGACGAGGCCGATGGCAACGCCGATTAAAGCCATCATCATGGCCTGACCGACGACGAGTTTAAGTATGTCTTTTGGTTGAGCGCCGACGGCCATGCGGATGCCGATTTCGTGAGAGCGTTGAGAGACGGAGTAGCTCAAGACGCCGTAGATGCCGACCGCTGCAAGCACGAGCGCCACGGCTGCGAATATTCCCAGCAATATCATATTCAAACGGCGGTCTGAAACAGATGCCGCGATCACAGATTCCATGCTCTCTATGCTGTAAATCGGCTGCGTAGGATCAACCGCCTGCACCTCGCGGCGAATGGAAGAAGTCAGACTCGCAGGGTCTGACGAGCCGCGAACAACAAGGCTCATGGCTTGCGTCAGATCTGTATCAGGCGCTTGAGCATCGGAAAAGTAGATTTCAGACCTGACTGCATCCGCCAATCCCGATTGCTTTGTATCCCCGACTACGCCTGTGACCGTTATCCAATCCGGCGTCCATATGCGAATGCGTTTGCCGATAGCGCTTTCATTCGGCCACGCTCGCTTTGCCAGCGTCTGGTTGATAATTATGACGGGAGGAGATTTCTCTGTGACTTGCGCGTTATAAGTTTGACCTTCGATAAACGGAATTCCGAGCGCGCGGAAATAGTCGGGCGTGACGGCGCGGAATTCTGCCAGTGGAGCTTCGCCGGGTTGATAAGGGCCTTGCCCTTCGATTTGGATGTCGCCGTTGAAACCCGATCTCTGCAAAGGCAGCATATTAATGGCTCCGACGGCCTGAACACCCGGCAGACTTGAAACCTTCTCCATCACTTGATGATAGAAAGTGCTCGCCGCCTGCGTCGTGGAATATTTTGCCTTCGGCAACGAGACTCGCATTGTCAAAACGTTTTCAGGTCGAAGCCCTGAGTTGATTTGTTGAAGCTGCGCGAAGCTCTTTATCAGCAGCCCCGCTCCGATCAGCATGACGAGCGCCAGCGCGACTTCTGTAACTACGAGAATGCTCCTGAGCCGCGCGTGTCCGGCGGCAGACATTGCGCGCCCGCCGCCTTCTTTCAATGTTTCGTGAACGTCGGTTTTTGAAATCTGAAGCGCGGGAGCAATGCCGAATCCTATGCCGGTCACGAGCGATAACGCCAGCGTGAATGCCAGCACCGGAAGATCGAGGCCGATCTCGTTTGTACGCGGCAGAATGGTTGCGGCCAGTGTCAACAGCAAATCAATTCCCAGTTTCGCAAGCAGCAATCCGATTGCGCTTCCAACAACTGACAAGATCAAACTCTCGGTCAAGAACTGCCTGATCAAACGCCAACGTCCTGCGCCGAGCGCTATGCGGATTGCAGATTCTTTGCGGCGCGAAGACGCGCGCGCAAGCAGCAGGTTCGCTACGTTCGCGCACGCGATCAACAGTACGAATCCGACCGCTGCCAGCAACACGAACAGAGAAGTCCGCGAGCTTTGCACCATCTCTTCTTTGAGAGGAATCAACCTCACGCCTCTCCCCGCATCTTCGGAATATTGCGAGGCGAGCGAAGCGCCGATTCCATTCATTTGCTCTTTTGCCTGCTCGAATGTCACGCCGGGTTTCAGTCGCGCGATTGTTAGATAAGCGTGACTGCCGCGATTGGCCCATTGTTCGGGCGTGAAGGCGAGCGGAACCCACAACTCCACATTGCGAAATGGAAAATAGAAATCAACAGGCATAACGCCGACTATAGTGAAGCTCTCGCCGTTGAGCGGCATAGTCTTGTTTATGATTTGCGGGTCTGCGCCGAAATTGCGCCGCCATAGTTGCGTGCTGATAATCACTACGCGATGATTGCCCGGCTGCTCTTCTTCGGAAAGAAAACCGCGACCTATGACGGGTTGCGTTTCGAGCGTGTCGAAGAAGTTGGAAGAGACCGTCGCGCCGAGAACTCGTTCGGGGCTATCGTTTCCCTGCAAATTAAAACTGGCAGCTTGATAAGCGACGATGTTGGTGAAAACATCATTCTGCTCGCGCCAATCTTTCAAATTGGCCGCCGACACCGAACCCCATCCATCCGGCAGAAAAGTCTCCCATACCCTAACAAGCTGCTCCGAATTTTTGTAAGGCAGCGGCTTAAGCAAGACTGCATTGACGACGCTGAAGATGGCAGTGTTAGCGCCGATGCCCAGAGCCAAAGTCACCACAGCTATTGCCGTAAAGGCTGGCCGCTTTAAAAGCATCCTCACGCCATAGCGCAGGTCTTTCAACAGAGTCTCCATTCATTCCTCCGAACA
>DATEKX010000816.1:0-6629 GCA_035277165.1 Blastocatellia bacterium
GTGACCTGACTTCGCTTCAGAACCTGCACTCTGATCCACCGCAGCATGACGAGACGTTGTTTATCATCATTCATCAGGTTTACGAGCTTTGGTTCAAACAACTTCTGCACGAGCTTGATGCGATCATCAGGCGGCTCAACAATGACGAGCCGCTTGCCGCGCATCGCCTGCTTCGGCGTTGCATCGAAATTGAGCGCGTGCTTGTAAGTCAGGTCGCGATACTAGAGACGATGACGCCGATGGATTTCCTCGCTTTTCGCGACCATCTGTTGCCCGCCAGCGGGTTTCAATCACATCAGTTTCGCGAACTGGAATATATTTCCGGTCTGAAAGATGCCCGCTTTCTCAAGAGCTACGGGCAGGGCACACGAGAGTATTCGAGCCTCGAAGCGAGACTCAATCAGCCTTCGCTTGGCGACGCGTTTTACGATATGCTCAGGCGGCGCGGGTTCAACCTGCCTGTCAGTTCAAACAACGGTCAGGGGAATGAGGGCCGCGACACTGCGCACGAACAGCGCATACGCGAGTTGTTGCGAATCTATCAGGACGCAGATCATCACTATGATCTGTTCCTGCTCGCTGAAAGTTTGATTGAGTACGACGAGATGTTGTCGCTATGGCGGCTCAGGCATATCAAGATGGTCGAGCGGATGATAGGCGACAAGACGGGAACGGGCGGGAGCGAAGGCGCGACTTATTTGAAGAAGACTGTTGAGCGAAAGTTCTTCCCGGAACTTTGGGAGTTGAGAAACTATCTCGGCAATACAAGCGGCGGCTGCCCTGTTAGTGGAGCGGGCCGATAATCGGAGGCGATTTATGGATGAACTTCTTGATTGGCGAAAAGAATTTCCGATACTGGATAACACTGTTTACATGATCTCTCACTCGCTGGGCGCAATGCCGCGCCGCACGCGCGACCGTTTGCAAGAATACGCGGATATGTGGGCCACGCGCGGAATCCGTTCGTGGGAAGAAGGCTGGTGGATGATGCCCACTACGGTTGGCGACCTGATAGGCAAGATCATCGGCGCGGGCGAAGGCGAAGTGGTGATGCATCAGAACGTTTCCATCTGCCAGTCGATAATCAATTCCTGTTTCAATTTTTCCGAAGGCAAACGAAATAAGATCGTTTCTGAGAGCTTAAACTTCCCGTCGAATCTTTACATTTACAACGCGCTGGTTCAGGACGGCGCGCGGCTGGTGACTGTGCCTTCCGACGACGGCATCACCGTTCCGCTTGAGCGAATGCTCGAAGCCATTGACGAAGAGACATTGCTTGTCAGCGTCTCGCACGTGATTTTCAGAAGCTCGTTCATTCAAGACATAAAAGCCATCACCGAACGCGCTCACGAAGTCGGCGCAATGGTTGTTGCAGACATCTATCAATCGGCGGGCACCGTGCCGATCAATGTGCGAGAGGTCGGCCTTGATTTCGCGACGGGCGGGTCTGTGAAATGGCTGTGCGGCGGGCCGGGCGCGGGATACCTTTACGTGCGCCGCGACTTGTGGCCGCAGCTTGAGCCTCGGCTTACAGGTTGGCTTGCGCACAAACACCCGTTCGCGTTCGAGACGGGGCCGAATGATTACGCCGATAACATCTATCGCTTTTTGAACGGCTCACCGAATGTGCCGGGAATGTATGCCGCGATGTCAGGCTACGAGATAATCAATGAAGTCGGTGTCGAACATATTCGAGAGAAATCCATAAGGCAGACGACGCGGCTGATCGAGATTGCCGAAGACGCGGGATTCAAAGTGAACTGCCCCAAGAATGTTTCAGAGCGCGGCGGGACTGTTGTTATTGATGTGCCGCACGGGCAGCAAGTGACGGCGGAGCTTTTGCGGAGAGATTTTCTGGTTGACTATCGTCCCGGCGCAGGCATCCGAGTCGCGCCGCATTTCTACTCGAAAGACGAAGAGCTTGAATTGACCGTCCGAGAGATCAAGCAGATTCTCGAAACAAAAGCATACGAACAACACTCCGCAGTCTCCGCGCATTGAAAGAATTACGAATTAAAAATTAAGAATTAAGAATGATTGCAGGGTGAGTTATGAATCTCTCTTAATTTTTAATTCGTAATTCTTAATTTTTAATTTTAATGGCTACACCTGCAGAACAAAGTAATCCCAAAAAAGTTGAGTTGAAGCGCGATCTCAACAAACTTGAAAGCTATGCCACCATCATAGGCATACTGATCGGCTCGGGGATTTTCGTAGTCACCGGAGAGCAGGGCAAAATTGCAGGGCCTTCCGTGCCGCTCGGCTATATCGTGCTCGCCCCGGTCATACTTGCAACGGCCCTCGCTTATTCGGTTTATTTATCAACGCCGCTCGGCACAAGACCCGGCGATGCTTACACGCACATCTCGCGTACGACGGGCGGCTATTATCTGGGCTTCATCGCGCTATGGTTGAAGTGGATCGCTTATATCGGCGCGCTCGTCATCCTCTCTACATCATTCGGAAAGTACCTGAAGTTTTTTTATCCGAACATGGATCAGGCATTCGCGCAGGTCTTGCCGTTCGGCCAGTCCTTAGCTACAAGCTTCACGTCAGGGCCGAGCCTTGGCGAAGCTTGTATAGCTACGCTCTCGCTACTTTTCTTTTTCGTGTTTCATTTAATGGGAGTGAAGTTTTACGGCTGGCTACAGACGGCGATGTTCGTGTTACTGTGCGTGGCTGTGATCATACTAGTCTTGCCGGGATTGTTTGCAATTGACTGGAAAAACTTCTCTCCGATGTTCCCCTTTGGCTTTTGGGCGACAAGCACGCCCGAAGGCGAGCAGGGATTTCTCGCCGCGTTGCCTCCGCTTTTTTTCTCATACGCGGGATTCGAGAGCCTTGCCCAGACAGCAGGCGAAACGAAAGAAGCGCGCCGCTCGCTTCCCGTGATCTTCATCAACGGCATACTGATTTCGATGGTAATCTTCGTCCTGATGTCGGTTGTGGCCTTTGGCGTAGTGCCTTATCAGGAATTGGCTGAATCCAGTTACGCGATGTCGGATGCGGCGCATCGTTTCCTGCCTGCGTGGGGCGGCGCTGTAGTAACGATAGGCGCTTTGATGGCATTTACGACCAGCTTGAATGCCACGCTCTTCGTTCCCTCGCGCATACTGTACATTCTTGGCGAAGATCGCTTGTTGCCTCGCAAGCTTGCGCGTGTGAGCGAGCGTTTTCGCACTCCGTGGATCAGCCTTGTGGTCAACATCGTCATCGCGCTTGTATTGCTATGGACAAAGAGTTTCAAATACGTCCTCGACGTGGTTCTGGTCGCCATGTTTATCTATTACGCTCTGCACAGCGCGTCGCTTATTGCATTGCCATTCATCAGGCGTGAGCTTTACGAAAAAGCGCGCTTTCGACTTCGGCCATCGCTGTTGGTTCTGTTCGGGACTATCTCTGTTGTTTCTATGGGCTATCTTGCGTTCTCAATAATTGTCAGCAATCTGAATAAACAAAAGAGCCTTTCGCCCGACCAGCGCGGCCTGGCTGTTTGGCAACTGCTGGTATTGTGGATTGTGGTTGGAACTGCGCTGTACGGGATAGGCAGGTGGGAAGGCCGCCGCAGCGGGTTTGATTACAAACGCCAGCTATCAAGCGACTGGATGGACGATGCTGAAAGTCAGAAGTTCAGTTAAACGGTTGCTCGATTGACGGAGCCTGACCTGTTAACAACTCCGCGCCGGTCTCTGTTATCGCCATTATATCTTCGAGTCGCACGCCGATTTCGCCCGGTATATAAATGCCCGGCTCGTCGCTGAAAGTCATCCCCGGTTCGAGTTTCGTTTTATTGCCGCGCACCAGATAAGTCCACTCGTGGCCGTCCATTCCTATGCCGTGCCCGACTCTGTGCGTGAAATATTTATAGCCCGGACCGAATCCCGCATCCACTATCACTTTTCGCGCAGCCGCGTCCACGTCTTCGCACGCCGCGCCGGGGCGAGCGGCTTTCAGCGCAGCCGCTTGCGCTCGTTTCTCTATTTCCCACAGGTTGCGCTGTCGCTCGCTGGGCTTGCCGAAAACAGTCGTGCGGGTGATGTCAGATTTGTAGCCGAGCACATCACAACCGCCATCAATTAAAACCGTGTCGCCTTCGCGGAGTTTTTGCGGCGTCACAGTGCCGTGCGGCAAAGCTGAATACTGGCCGAAGAGAACCAGTGCGCCGCCCTGCGCTCCGAGTTGTTGATGAGCCTGTGCGATTTTCGCTCCCAGTTCATAATGCGTCATCCCTTCGCGCATAGATTTGAGCGCGATCTCATAAGCCTTGAGCGTGAGCTGATTGGCAAGTCGCATAATCTCGATTTCATGCGCAGACTTGATTCGACGGCAGCGCGCAGTCACAGCATCCGCGCTCGCGAGCTTCACGGCGGGCGCAGACTTAGCTACGCCATCAGAGAAACGATAATTCACGGTCTCTTCTATTCCGAGCTTGCCCGTGGCTATGCCACGATCTTTTAGTATCGCCGCGACCAGATTGTAAGGGCTTTCGTCTTCCTGCCACGTGCGAACGTCCGAGCCGAACTTGATCTGCTCAAGTGCGCGGTCTTTCTCGAAAGCCGGAGTGACATAGGCAGGCTCGCCTTTTTCTGGAAAGACCATCGCAAACAATCGCTCGCTGATGCCCCATTGAGCGCCTGTGAAATAGCTCAAGCTCGAACCGCCAGTCATAAAGATGGCTGAAAGCCCGGCTTCGCGCATATAACGCCGCGCAGTCTCCTGTCGCTGCAAATATTCTTCGCGCGTGATGGGTTTGCCCCGTTTAGCCATATTCTCGACCGGTTTGTCGTCGTCTCCGAGAATCTCTTTCGCGTCCATCGAGAGCGCGAGCGCCGACATAGCCGTGAATTTCATGAAATCTCTGCGATCAATACTCATCCGTTTCTCCCTCGTTAAAGAATCTTTGCGCAATCAGCCGCTCTATAATAACTGCTTCTCGCCGCTGTGTCAGTCTGCTTCGAGCCAAGCCTGCCCGTTGAAACATCTCGTCCCTGCCAAGAGCCGTTTCGTCACAACAACAGGCCGTTTCATCACAGCAGGCTTTGTTGCCTGAGCGTGTCGCTTAAAATAAGCAGGCCGTCTGGGTTTTCAGCCACAGTGGAATTACACTTACCTTCCTGCCGGGAGCCTGCTTAATTTCCGGCAATTCACGACGGAGGAACCAAATTATGAATCGCCATCGATTTGCAGCTCAGACAGCAACAGCAGTCGCCGGTTTGCTCGTGCTTCTCTTAACGTCGCGCGAGCTTGTCGCAAAACAGCAACAGGAACAAGACCCGCTTAAAAGACCTGTGGTTTACAGACTCCCTGGCATGGACGGCGCAAATGTTAAACGCGATATTACTTACAAGACTGTAAACGGCGATGCGCTGAAGATGGACGTGTATTACCCCGCAGGCGTAAAGGACGACGTGCGATTGCCTCTCGTCATCTTCGTCAACGGTGTTGGCGACCCGCCGCAGACGGCGAAAGTGAAAGAGTGGGGACAGTATACATGCTGGCCAAAGCTGATGGCGGCTTCCGGGTTCGTCGCGATCACCTACGAAGCCAGACCGGGAAACGCTGACGCAGACAGCCGGGAGTTGATCGAACACGTTCGCAAGAACGCGGCATCGTTGAAGGTGGATGAAAACGATATATGTTTGTGGTCGTGTTCGGCAAACGTCGGAGTCGCCCTGCCGCTCGTGATGCAATCGGATCGCAAATACATTCGCTGCGCAGTCGTTTATTACGGGATGACGGGTGTGCCTTCGCTGCGAAACGATGTCCCGATATTCATTGGGAGAGCCGGACGCGATATGACGAATCTCAATGCCGGGATTGATAACTTTGTGAGGTTGGCTATTACCGAAGATGTTCCGTTGACCGTAGTGAATTATGTTAACGGGCGGCATGGATTCGATCTGATAGATGACACGGACGAATCGCGCGAAGTGATAAAACAAACGATCAGCTTCATCAGGTTTCACCTCTCTCAAAAGGAAGCCATTTACCAGACGACGCGCCCTCTGACCGGCGGAAGGTTTATAGCTTTAATAAACAATCAAAGCCTGCAAAAAGCGTTGCAGGAATTTGATGCGGCGAAGAAAGCGAATCCCAATGACGTATTGTTTCGAGAGAACTCTGTCAACTTGCTTGGCTATCAACTCCTGCAAGCTCAAAAGCCGAAAGCAGCCATCGAAGTCCTCAAGCTGAACGTCGCGGCGTATCCGAACTCCGCGAATGTTTATGACAGCCTGGCCGATGCTTATGAAGCGGACGGCAATCGCGAGCTTGCCGTTCAAAATGCGGAGAAGGCATTGGAGAAACTATCAAGCGATTCAAATCTCAACGAGCAGTTGAGAAATGGCATTCGAGACAGCGCGAACGCAAAGTTAAGGCGGCTCAAACCGCAACAATGATTCCATTTGATTTCCGGCAGCCTGTGATGAGAAGTTAGATTTAAGAGCGTATATTGAAATGCTGGCATACAACCCGCGAAGCGGGTGTCAGATTGTAGCCCACATCCGAAGATGTGGGTATGCGGGCGAAAGGTTCTGCACAAGCCCGTGTAACGGGCGACAGTACTGTCAGAAACCGTGGACTCTGTCGCCCGTTACACGGGCTTGATGGCACTGCCCGCTGCTATCCCA
>DATEKX010000817.1:0-3448 GCA_035277165.1 Blastocatellia bacterium
ATGACCGAGCAACAAGCGCGGGGATTGTTGTGAAACTTATTGTGCCCAACCGTCACTAACTGACGTTACCCCAATAAACGCGCGATTATTCAAGCACACGGCTGAATTGCGCTTACCATTTCAGGCGCTAGACATTTAGGAGGAAAGATGACCGCGTTCGACCAACCAATGATTCGACTCGAAGGCGTGACAAAAGTATTTATGACTGATGAAGTCGAAACGCACGCGCTTTCAGGCATTCATCTCGACATCGGGAAAGGCGAATTCGTCTCTATTGAGGGGCCGTCGGGTTGCGGCAAATCTACGCTGCTATCAATTCTCGGGCTGCTCGACTCTCCGACCGAAGGCCAGCACTATCTGGCGGGCAAGGCCGTCGCAGACCTGCCCATCTCGGAACGCGCGCGCATACGCAATCGCGAAGTGGGTTTTGTGTTTCAAAGCTTCAACCTGATCGGCGATCTTACGGTTTACGAGAACGTGGAATTGCCGCTCACTTATCGCGGGATGAGAGCGTCAGAGCGGCGCGCCTGCGTCAGAGAAGCGCTTGAACGAGTTGGGATGTCGCACCGCGAACGCCACGTGCCGAGCCAGTTGTCAGGCGGACAACAGCAGCGCGTAGCCGTTGCTCGCGCAGTCGCGGGCGAGCCGTTGATACTGCTCGCGGACGAGCCGACCGGGAATCTCGATTCAGCGCACGGCGAGGCAGTGATGGATTTGCTCGGCGAACTTCATCAGCAAGGCTCGACCATCTGCATGGTCACCCACGATCCGCGATACGCGGCATACGCAGACAGGACTATCCAGCTTTTCGACGGGCTTGTCGTAGAAGAAATAGCCAGAGCGAAAAAAGCCAGCTAGGCACATTCTGAAAAGTTTCAGACGCTGCCATCATTAAAGATAGCGGCAGCGTCGTTTCCAAAAATCAAGCGCCAGATGAGGTGCCCGGATGGAAACCTTTTTGCAAGACCTTCGCTACGCGGTTCGGGTGTTGATTAAAAAGCCTGCCTTTGCCTCGCTCGCAGTCCTTGCGCTCGCGCTCGGCATAGGCGCAAACTCTGCTATCTTCAGCGTAGTCAACGCAGTCCTTCTTCGCCCGCTCCCCTTCTCGGACGCAGACAAACTCGTGTGGGTCTGGGACACTCAGCCGCAACTGGAGACTGCGCCGTCATCAGTCGCGGACTTTCTGGACTGGCGAGCGCAGAACCAATCATTTGAATACATGGCCGCCTTTCAGGACGGCGATATGTTCTTTGATCGAGGCGAAGGAAACGAAGATATTCGCGTCGGCCTTGTGACTCCCGACATGTTTTCGTTGTTGAGAGTGAGTCCAATACTCGGGCGCGTGTTCACTGAAGAAGAAACAAGGCCCGGCCATTTTCGCGTCGCGCTTCTGAGTTATTCGCTATGGAAGCAACGCTTCGGCTCTGACGAAAATGTAATCGGGCAGACCGTAACGCTCAGCGGATTCCCTTACACGATAATCGGAGTCATGCCTGCCGGGTTCGACTTCCCAAATCAAGCTCTGCTATGGCGGCCTTTTCCGATTGACCCGAACAGGATTGATCGCGGGCCTCATTTTCTTAAAGTAGTCGCGCGGCTCAAATCGAATGTCGCGCTAGATCAGGCGCAAGCCGAAATGTCTGCGATTGCCGGGCGGCTCGCCGAAAGCTTCCCCGAAAAGATTGCGGGTCACGGCGTAAGACTTCAGCCACTGCAGGAATTCCTGACCGGCAACATACGCCCTGTTTTGTTTGTGCTGCTGGCAGCAGTCGGATTCGTGTTGTTGATAGCGTGCGCAAACGTAGCGAATCTGTTGCTTGCTCGCGCGGCCTCGCGGCAAAAAGAGATGGCCGTGCGCAGTGCGCTCGGAGCAAGTCGCGCGCGAATAATAAAACAGTTGCTCACCGAAAGCGTGTTGCTTGCGATTGCGGGCGGCGCGCTCGGTCTTGCGCTCTCTGTGTGGGGAGTGAAAGTGTTGATCGCTCTCGGCGCAAACAACATCCCGCGCGCGAAAGAGATCGGCCTTGACTGGTGGGTAGTCGGATTCACATTTTCGATCTCGATTCTAACAGGCATCGTCTTTGGCCTGATTCCGGCGCTGCAAGTTTCAAAGCCCGATTTAAACGAAACGCTGAAAGAGAGCGGCAGAACAACAGCGGGCGCTCATTCGAGTCGCGTGCGCAGTTTGCTAGTCATCGCAGAAGTCGCGCTCTCGCTCGTCTTGCTCGTAGGCGCAGGGCTGATGATCAAAAGTCTTCATCTATTGAACGAAGTCAAGCCGGGATTTAATCCCGATAAGTTGCTGACGATGGGTGTGACGCTGCTTTCTTCGAGATACCCTGAAGATCAGCAGGTAATCTCGCTCTATCAACAACTATTGGAGCGACTCGGAAACACGCCCGGCGCTGAATCGGTCGCAGCGGTTTCTGAGCTTCCGCTGGCCGGTAGCAACACCAACGACTCTTTCACAATCGAAGGCCGTCCAGCGATTGCTAAAGAAGAAGAACCCCTCGTCGAGTATCGAGTAGTCACGCCCGATTATTTCAAATCAATGGGCATACCTCTGCTTGCGGGCCGCGACATCGCGCTCACGGATACGAAACAGACTCCGAATGTCGTAGTGGTCAACGAATCTTTCGCGCGTCGTCATTTCCCTGACGGAGACGCAATCGGGCACAGGCTCAAATTTCAAGGCCAGTTCCGCGACCCGCTTCTGATCGTCGGCGTCGTTGGAGACGTGCATCACTTCGGGCTGGACGAGAAGCCGACGCCCGAAGCATATGTTCCTTATTTGCAAGACCCGCTGAGAGACGAATCCTATGCGCGTTCTATGACGATTGTAGTCCGCACTAAATCCGATCCCGAAGCTCTTGCGGGAACTTTCAGGAACGAAGCCCTGGCCGTTGATAAAAGCCTTCCGGTTTACGGCATCAAAACAATGAGCGAATATATGCGCGATTCGCTTTCGCAAAGACGATTCAACATGATGTTGTTGGGAATATTCGCAGCCGTGGCGCTCGTGCTTGCAGCGGTCGGCATCTACGGCGTATTGAGCTATTCTGTCTCTCAACGCTCTCACGAAATCGGCATCCGCATGGCCGTCGGCGCTCAACCCAGAGACATCCTTAAACTCGTCGTCGGTCAGGCCATGATGATGGCTTTAATCGGCGTTGCCATCGGCCTCGTTGCTGCCTTCGCTCTGACTCGCCTCATGGCCTCTTTGCTTTACGGCGTCAGCGCTACTGACCCTCTCATCTTCGCTTTGATCTCTGTCGCGCTGACAAGCGTTGCTCTTGCGGCCAGCCTTGTCCCTGCTCGTCGCGCCATCAAGGTTGATCCCATGATCGCTCTTCGTTACGAGTGATTTCAGATTTGAGATTGTTCGGAGGAATGAATGGAGACTCTGTTGAAAGACCTGCGCTATGGCGTGAGGATGCTTTTAAAGCGG
>DATEKX010000818.1:0-2864 GCA_035277165.1 Blastocatellia bacterium
TGACGGACTCCGGGAATTTTTCAATCGCGTAGCGAAGCATAGTTCTCGGCATTATTTTGTAATGCTCCCTCAAGAAACTTTCTTCGCAAGCCTGATCGCGCTTGCCGACTTCGCGCAACATCCATCCGACAGCCTTATGAATCAAGTCTTCCTTGTCCGCGAGCAGTAGCTTTGAAATCTTGAGCGTGTCGGCGAACTGATTCTGCCTGATGAACCAGAAAGTTGATACTATCGCGATTCTTCGTTCCCACAAGCTGCTTGATCGAGCGAGCGCGTAAAGCGGCTTCCTGCTTTTGTCCATCAGGAAACGCCCGACGATTGTATGCGCCGAAGCGTCAACAAGGTCCCAGTTATTTATAAACTGCGTGTTCGCCAGATAGGTCTCATATATTTTCTTCTTTGTTGTCTCGTCGCCTTTCGAGTAAGCGTGAATCAGTATCAGAAGCGCCAGCATTCGCTCTTCGTGGACAGGAGAGGCGAGCAGCAGCAAACAATCATCCATTGCGAGGGCTTTATGTTCAGCCGTCAGCGCTTTCAATTCAGCCGCATTCAGCCCGAGAAATATGTCGCCTTCGCCGTACTGGCCCGGCCCCGTCTTGAAATATCGTTGCGACATTTCTGCTCTTTCCTTGCTTCCGAGCCGTCGCATCGCTTTGCGAATTCCGTTTACAGTTTTTTCACTCATCAATGATTCCCATATTTCAGATGCGCGACTTTCGCCTTCCCTTTTGCATAAACCGTGACGACAAATAGATCGTCGAAATTCTTTTCATCTATGATCGGGGCCACGTCTCCGCCGAGCATTTTTATCACCTCTGGCACTGTATTGCTGTGGCCGACCACCAGTGCCGCGTCGCCGGGATGTTCATAAATCTTTTCGACTATATCTTTATAAGACTGCTCTGAAATCTCTTTCGGCTTGGCCGGATTCATTTTAATCTCAAGAACAGTAGCCGTTATGCCCAGATGTTTTGCGAGCGGCTCGGCAGTCTGCCTGGTGCGAAGAAATTGAGATGTATAAATCGCCTTGATGCCGACCGGCTCCAGAATGCGAGCTAACTCTTGTGCCCGCGTGTTGCCCGATTCGAGCAGAGGCGGGTCTGCGCGCGGCTCGGCAGCTTTTTCTGCGTGACGGACAAGAAAGACCGTGGTTGCTTTGAAGTCGGCTTTGATCAAAGGCGCATTTGCTTTAATACTGCCAGCGGCAATCGAAAGCAGAATGATGACGCAAGACGCTGCTAGAAGCCTTAGCCGGAATGTGTTCATCTCAAAACATCTCCTTTTTGTTTCAGTGGTGAATTTTAAGAGGTTGTGTAATTGTCTATGTTCGTGCGAACACATCGCGCTCTTCGCCAAGGTCGCGCGCGGCGGGCGTGATGAGCGTTTTGTTATTGATGTAAATCTTTTCGCGCGCGTTGATCGCGCGCCTCACGTCTTCTTCGCAAACGAAATCATAGACTTGATGTTTGGTCGCGCCGTTTGTCGAAGCTGCCTGCGGAGGCGCGGACGCAGCGGGAGGTGTGGGCGGCGGCAGCGGCGGTGAAGATTGCTGTTGAGTCGGTTGAACATGGCGCTCTGCAAGAAAGCGATCAACCAGCGCCGCAATCGCCGTGCGATCAACCGTCGCAGGAGAAGCGACACGCAAGGGTGCGCGTTCAGCCGCCGCAGGTTGATTGATGGGTTTCGTCTCGAATGCGATTCGCTTCACGTCCATCAAGTGACGAGGCGAAATGTTGTCCGACGTAACGTTGCCGCCCCAGGAACCGCAGCCCAGTGTCATTGAAGGCTCAAGGTCTGTTGTAAATCCTATAGCGCCGTGAGTCGAAGGGCTGTTGACAATAACTCGCGAGACAGGCATTCGTATGCCGTACTCTTTGGCGGCATCGCGGCTCGCAGTGTGTACAGACGCAGTGTGGCCCATGCCGCCATAACGGAGAATCCGTGCCGCTCGCTCGCATCCCTGTTCCAGATTGTCAACAACGTAGTAAGCCAGTATCGGCGAGAGCTTCTCCATCGAAAGCGGGAAGTCGCGGCCCACGCCCGCAAGCTCGCACATTATCGCGCGCGTGCCTTCGGGTATTTTTATGCCTGCCATCTCTGCTATGACTTTCGTGCTCTTGCCTACTATCTTCGAGTTCAGCGTATTGGTCGCGGTTGCAACTACGCGCGCCAAAGCCTCCTGATCTTCTTTGCCTAAAAAGTAAGCGCCTTCCGCTATGAACCGCTCGCGCACTTGCGAATCAATCGCGCGTTCGACCACGACGGCTTGCTCCGAAGAACAGATAGTCCCGTTATCGAAAGTCTTGCCCGTCAAAATATCTTTCACGGCTTTCGTAACATTGGCCGTGCGCTCGATCATCGCAGGCACGTTGCCGGGGCCTACGCCGAACGCAGGCTTGCCCGATGAGTAGGCCGCGCGCACAAGCCCTATGCCGCCGGTCGCAAGGATCAAAGCCGTTCGCTTGTGCTTCATCAATTCCTGCGTGCCTTCGATAGTAGCGATAGACATGCAGCCGATTGCAGACTGCGGCAATCCTGCGGCTTCGCCCGCTACGCGCATGACGCGCGCGACTTCGTTGATACAATTCGTCGCCGACGGGTGCGGGCTGAGAACGACTGAATCGCGCGCTTTTATGGAGATGAGTATTTTGAAGATGGCAGTCGAGGTCGGATTGGTCGAAGGAATGATGGCAGCGACTACGCCGCGAGGCGAAGCTACTTCGACGATTGAGTCGGTCTGGCGAATGATGCCGACGGTTCGCATCGGCCTGATGAAGTTGTAAATCTGCTCGGCCGAGAAACGATTTTTCGTCGCCTTGTCTGCCGCGATGCCGTAGCCTGTTTCCAGGTGCGCCATCTCACCG
>DATEKX010000819.1:0-8216 GCA_035277165.1 Blastocatellia bacterium
ATCTATGCGGGCAAGCGCGCGGGCGAGCCTTCTGTTTCGCAATCCGAGATCAATCGAATACTCATCGAACAGGTGCGGGCGGGCCGCATAGTTGCGCGCCTTAAAGGCGGCGACCCGTTCATCTTTGGTCGCGGCGGCGAAGAAGCCGAAGCGCTCGTTCAGGCGGGCATCGAATGGGAAGTTATACCGGGCATTTCTTCGGGCGTAGCCGCTGCCGCTTACGCAGGCATCCCTCTCACTCATCGCAATTATGCTTCGAGCGTCGCATTCTTTACAGGCCACGATAATCCCAACAAAAACAGGCAAGCCGTTAACTGGCGGGTCGCCGGAAACGCTGCTGATACGCTTGTGATTTTCATGTGCGCTGAAACTATCGCAAAGATTGCGCGCGAACTCGTAAATGGTGGCCGCGCGCCCCAAACGCCTCTAGCCATCATTCGATGGGGAACCTACGAACATCAGGAAATCTATTCAGGCTCGCTCGAAGAGATTGCGGCAGGCGAAATCGAGCGAATGCGCATCGAGCCGCCAGCCATCGCGATTGTTGGCGACGTTGTATCGCTCAAAGACAAGTTGCGCTGGTTCGGCAATCCGGCGCTTGAATATTCGCTCGAAGCACTCGCCTGTGAAGGTTTGATCGGAGGAATCAAGTGATGCAGATTGAAAGTGAACTCGTCAGGCTCGCCTACAAACCCTCGAACAGAATAGAAGCCGCAGCCATGCGCCTCGAAGACGCATCGCCTGCAGAGACGCTCGCGTGGGCGTTTGACGAATTCGGTGATCGCGCGGGAATTGCCACAGGGTTTGGCGCAGAAGGCATGGCGCTTATCCACATGGCAGTCCAGGTCAATCCGCATCCGAACATATTCTTTCTCGACACAGGCTTTCTTTTCCCCGAGACATACGAACTGCGCCGCCGCATCGAAGACCGTTACCAGATAGAGATTCGCGCAATTCAAACTGCCGTCACGCCAGCCTCGCAAGAAGAGATGTTCGGGCCGAAGCTCTGGTCGCGCGACCCTGACCTCTGCTGCCGAATCAGAAAACTTGAACCGCTGAAAGAAGAGTTGAGCGAACTGGGCGCGTGGGTAACGGCAATCCGGCGCGACCAGACCACTGCGCGAGCAAGCGCCCGCGCAGTTGAATGGGATGCGCGCTGGCAGCTTGTGAAGGTCAATCCGCTCGTCCGTTTCAGCAAGCGCGATGTTTGGAATTACATCTTGAAGAACGATGTGCCGTATAACCCGCTGCACGATGCGGGCTATCCGAGCATCGGCTGCACGCACTGCACGCGCGCCATTTCAGAAGGAGAAGACGAGCGCGCAGGTCGCTGGTCTGGTCACGCGAAGACCGAATGCGGGCTTCACAGTGAAGCGCCGAAACTAGTTCCGTTAAAAGTTCAATTTTGAAATTTTAAATTCGATATACGAGGAGACAATCGCAACATGGGAAGCAAAGGGCAGGTAATCTGGCTCACTGGTCTTTCGGGCGCGGGCAAAACTACGGTAGCCCGCGCGCTTCGCAGTGAGCTTGCAGCTTTGGGGCATCGCGTTGAAACGCTCGACGGCGACGAGGTGCGCGAGAATTTGAGCCGAGGGCTTACATTCTCGAAAGAAGACCGCGAAACCAACGTCCGTCGCATAGGTTTCGTCGCGCGACTGCTGGCGCGCAATGGCGTAATAGTGCTCGCCTCAGCCATCTCGCCGTACCGGCAGTCCCGCGACGATGTTCGCCGCTCGATTGAAAGCGACGGCGCAGGGTTCATCGAAGTCTTTGTTCGCTGCCCGCTTCAGGTATTGATCGAACGCGATGTGAAAGGGCTTTACAAAAAAGCGCTTGCGGGCGAGATCGAAAACTTCACAGGCATCAGCGACCCTTATGAAGCGCCGCTCGCGCCTGATGTTGTGATTGACAGTTCCGCCGAATCGGTTGAAGAAAGCGCCGCGCTAATACTGGAGCGATTGATCGAAAGCGGCGCGCTCGCAAACCGACAGATTCAGCCCTCGCTTGAGCCTGTCGAAGCGGCGTATTGAGGTGAAACATGAATATCGAAGAGGTCAAAAAACGCAAGGACGGGCTTGATGTAATCCACGACATCTATCGCTATGCGCAGCTCGGTCACAAAGCCGTAACGCCCGATGACGAAGCGCTGTTTCGCTGGCATGGCATCTATACGCAGCGGCCCGCCGAAGACGGATTTTTCATGGTTCGCCTTCGCATACCGGGCGGCGACCTTACGCCTGCTCAATTGCGCGAAGTAGCCGATCTGTCCAACGAACACGGGCGCGGGCTTGCTGACATCACAGTGCGGCAAAATATTCAGCTTCACTGGGTGAGAATCGAAAGCCTGCCCGACATACTTGATCGCCTGCGCAATATCGGGCTTTCAACGACCGAAGCTTGCGGCGACTGCGTGCGCAACATAATCAATTGCCCTGTGTCGGGCGCGGATGCGCACGAGCTTTATGACACGACTAACCTCCTCGGCCAGATCAATGATTACTTCGTCGGCAACCGCGACTTTTCAAATCTGCCGCGCAAATTCAAAATCGCAGTCACAGGTTGCCACGTGCGATGCGTTTATCCTGAGATCAACGACGTAGGCATATTCGCAGTGCGCGATGGCCGTGCGGGAGTCGCATTTCGCGCGCGCGTCGGAGGCGGGCTTTCGACCACGCCGCGATTCTCGAAAGACTTAGGCGTGCTTGTCAGGCCGGATGAAGTAGTCGAATTGTGCGCAGCAGTCGCATCGGTCTTTCGCGACGAAGGCAACCGCGAAAATCGCAAGCGCGCGCGATTGAAATTTCTCGTCGAGAAATGGGAGATACCTAGATTCCGCGAAGAGGTCGAAACGCGATTGGGGCGTAAACTTCGCCGCGCCGAAAGCCCTGATGCCGAACCGATAACAGAACGTGATCGCACGCATCTCGGCATCCATCAGCAGAGCGAGCAGGGGCTTAATTACGTCGGCATCTCGATACTCGGCGGTCGAACGTCGGGCGATGGGTTGAAGCGATTGGCCGCGCTCGCCGAAGATTACGGCAGCGGTCGCGTGCGAACTACGAACACACAAAACATAATCCTGCTCGATGTGCCCGATCACAAGCTCAGTTCGCTCACGCGAGAACTCGACCGCAGCCGCCTCGATTACAAGCCAAGCTGGGCGCGTCGCGGGATAATCGCTTGCACGGGAGTTCAATTCTGCAAGCTCGCGCTTGCCGAAACGAAAAATCGCGCGGTCGAGTTGGATGACTATCTCGCAAAGAATGTCGCTTTAGATGATCAGGTTCGCATCAGCGTCACGGGATGTCCGAACTCTTGCGGCCAGCATCACATCTGCGACGTAGGGCTTGAGGGGTCGCTGACGACCATCAACGGCGTGAAGCGCGAGACGTTTCAGGTGTTTTTAGGCGGCGGCGTAGGCTTACATGAAACCTTTGGTCGTCGCGTAGGCGCGCGCATTCCTTCAGATGAGCTTGCGGAATCGCTTGCCCGGTTGTTTGCGCGGTACAAGGAAAACCATGCGCCCACAGAAACATTTCAAGAGTTCTGCTTGCGACACAGCAATGAAGAATTGGTCTCATATCTGGCTCCGCCTCTGGCAGTAGGCGACGCTCGAACAACACAAGCGGAGGCCAAATTAAATAATCTCCATAGTTAAACTCTGTCAAAAGAATCTATCCATCAGTCTCTCTCCTTCAGCTTCGTCACTAGTGGCGAAGCTGATTTTTTTACCTGTAACTCCATTGCGTCTTATCATTACGCCAAATGGGCGTGCGCCCGTTTATCAAGTGATAAAGATTAATTATTTGCTCGCTTCCGGGAATCGTGGTATCCACTATTAAGTCTTCAAGAATCTTGAAGATCAATACTGACGACTAATATCATCAAAGCCGCTTTCGCAAAAACGGAAGCGATGAACTTGCACGAGGCTGCGGATTGAGAGTTATGAACTTGCATTCGCATGAAACATTCCGAACGAAGTCGGGGCGCATCGCTGCTGCTGTGCTCGTTAAATCGCTCGTCAATGTTATTGTAGTCAGCATTATTCTGCTCAACAGCAGCGGATGATGGTGAACACCAAACAAGTTCTCCGAAAGGCCATCATCCAAAGCAAGCGATGATGGCCTTTTGAATTTTACAAACAATCAATTTGAATCGCGGGAAGTAAAAAGGAGACACAAGGATGTCAGCGACTGTGGACGATAACTCGAAAACACCTCCTCACACGGCCTTTGAAGCAGGCGAGGCACCACCCCCGCCTGCTCTAATGCGCGGCGCGCGAATACTGTGTGAATCGCTTATCAGAGAAGGCGTGGATACGATCTTTGGCTATCCGGGCGGCGCTGTGCTTCACATCTATGACGAGTTGTGCCGCATGCGCGACGAGCTAACACATGTTCTTTGCCGTCACGAACAGGGCGCGATTCACATGGCCGAAGGCTACGCCAAAGCTACCGGCAAGGTAGGCTGTGCGCTCGTAACGTCGGGGCCGGGTGCGACCAACGCTGTCACAGGCATCGCAAACGCTTTTCTCGATTCGACTCCGGTTGTCGTCATATCGGGGCAAGTGCCGAGAAAACTGATCGGCAGCGACGCGTTTCAAGAAGCCGACACCGTTGGCATCACTCGACCCTGCACGAAGTACAACTATCTGGTCAAAGACGTTCACGACCTCGCAGACATCATCAAAGAAGCTTTCTACATCGCTGGCACCGGGCGACCCGGCCCCGTCCTGATAGACATCCCGAAAGACGTGACGGCGGAAGTGACAGAGTTCGTTTACCCCGAGCGCGTGTTTCTTCCCGGCTATCGCCCATACAAGCGCGGTGACGCGGAGCAAGTGAAGCGAGCTGTTGAAATGATGCGCAACGCTCGGCGGCCAATTCTTTACGTCGGCGGCGGAGTCATTCACTCGAACGGCTCGGCTGAATTGCTTCAGTTAGCGGAAAAACTGTCGCTACCCGTAACACCGACCTTGATGGGGCTTGGATGTTTTCCGTCGGGCCACAAACTTTCGCTCGGCATGCTGGGAATGCACGGCACCTACTGGGCGAACATGGCTATTTCGGAAGCCGATCTGATAATAGCCATCGGCGTTCGCTTCGATGATCGCGTAACAGGCGCGCTCGACAAGTTTGCGCCTCACGCCCGGATCGTTCACGTAGACGTTGACCCAAGCTCGATAAACAAAAACCGTCGCGTCGAAGTTCCAATCGTCGGCGATGCAAAGAGCGTGATGCGCCAGATGCTCGCGCAGGTTTCGGATGAAGACTCTGCGGCAGAACGCGAACAGTTGGCCGACTGGTGGGAGCAGATCGAAGAGTGGAAAGAATACGCGCCGCTCACTTATACAAAATCGAACGAAGTGATAATGCCGCAATATCTGGTTGAAGAGCTTTACCGGCTGACGAAAGGCGATGCGATTATCGCAACAGACGTAGGCCAGCATCAGATGTGGCTCGCGCAGTATTACCCGTTCAACGGCCCGCGCCAGTCGCTCACCTCAGGCGGCCTCGGGACGATGGGCTTCGGATTTCCGTCGGCGCTCGGCGCGCAGATAGCTTTTCCTGATCGTCAGGTGATCGCATTCGTTGGCGACGGCGGATTTCAGATGACCTCACAGGAACTCGCCACAGCCGTGCAGCATCAGGCGAACGTCAAGATAGTAATTATGAATAACAATTATCTGGGCATGGTTAGGCAGTGGCAGGAAATTTTCTACGACCGAGCTTACTCGCACGTCAACATGCAATGGCTGCCTGATTTTGTGAAACTGGCCGAAGCATACGGCGCAACAGGATTGCGCGCTACGCGACCCGATCAACTCAGCAGCGTGCTTGAACGCGGGCTTGCGACTCCGGGCGTTGTGGTGATGGACATACTTGTTGCCGAAGAAGCGAATGTTTATCCGATGGTTCCGGCAGGCGCGGGGCTGAAAGAAATGGTGCTCGGATGAGACACACACTTTCGATACTGGTCGAAAATCGTTTCGGCGAATTGTCGCGCATCGTCGGCATGTTCAGCGCGCGCGGCTACAACATTGAAAGTCTCTCCGTAGCCGAAACGCTCGACCCGAATGTCTCGCGCATGACGCTTGTGACCATAGGCGACGACAAGACGATCGAGCAGATCACTCATCAACTCGACAAACAAGTGCGAGTGCTTAAGGCCGTTGATATGACGGGCTTTAAGCACATCGAGCGCGAGATGGCGCTCATTAATGTGAAGGCCGAAGCAGGCGCGGCGCGGCAGGAAGTTTTAAGTCTTGCCAACATCTTTCGCGCGAAAGTGGTTGATGTTTCCGAAGAAGGAATCATCGTCGAAGCGACTGGCGACTGGAACAAAGTGAGCGCGCTCATTGACCTGCTCAAACCCATTGGCATACGCGAAATCGTGCGGACTGGAACGGTCGCTCTGGCGAGGCTTTCAGAGCAGCCGGTCAATGATGAAATTGTCGAAGAAGAATTAGTTCTTTGACGCTTACGGGAGCAAAGCTAGTCCCTGCCGGACGAAGCTTAAAAGCGGATACTTAATTTGTGATGCGCAGGTTGAAAACCGCTGCCGACAGGGACTGGTTTTGCTCCTGAAAAACTAACCCGGAGAAGCTATGGAAATTTATTACGACAAAGACGCCGATCTCGATTCCCTGCGAGGCAGGAAGATCGCCGTCATCGGCTACGGAGCGCAAGGTTTTGCGCACGCAAACAATCTGAAAGATTCAGGCTGCGACGTGGTTGTAGGGCTTAAACACGACAGCCCTTCGCGCGCGAAAGCGGAAGAAGCAGGTCTTGTAGTGCAGGACACTGCGGAAGCCGCTTTCAACGGCGACATCGTGATGATGTTAGTTCCCGACGAGCTTGCGCCGAAGATTTATCGAGAGACGGTCGCGCCTAATCTTTTGCCGGGTAATTATCTGGCATTCGCGCACGGCTTTTCGATTCATTTCAAAAAGGTTGTGCAGCCTGCGGAAGTGAACGTCTTTATGGTCGCGCCAAAAGCGCCGGGCCATCTCGTGCGCCACGAATACACGCAAGGGCGCGGCGTGCCCTGTTTGCTCGCAGTGCATCAAGACCCGTCGGGCAACACGCGCGAAGTCGGACTGGCTTATGCCTCGGCAATCGGCGGCGGTCGCGCGGGCGTGCTCGAAACCAGTTTCAAAGAAGAGACGGAGACTGATCTGTTCGGCGAACAGGCGGTGTTGTGCGGAGGTCTGACCTCGCTTATTCAAGCGGGATTTGAAACGCTGGTCGAAGCGGGCTATGCGCCGGAGATGGCTTACTTTGAATGCCTCCACGAAGTGAAGCTGATAGTTGATCTGCTGTACGAAGGCGGCATCGCGAATATGCGTTATTCGGTGTCGAACACCGCCGAGTATGGCGATCTGACGCGCGGCCCGCGAATCATCAACGGCTCGACCAGAGAGGAGATGAAGCGATTGCTTTCCGAGATTCAATCCGGCGCGTTCGCAGACGAGTGGATGGCCGAGCACGAAGCAGGCAAGCCGAAGTTCCGCGAACTGGAAGCCGCCGCCGAGTCTCACAAGATCGAAGAGGTCGGCAAGCATTTACGCTCGATGATGCCCTGGTTAGCAGAGAAAAGATTGGTTGATAAGGCCAAGAATTAATTTTAGAGGCAGTTTGGAAAGAAGCTCCGTAGGAGCGACCTGTCTATAGTTTCGGAATGCTGAATATTGACTGTAGCTCCGTAGGAGCGACCTGTTGATTGATTTATAGGTCGCTCCTACGGAGCTACTGAAAGCCCTACCGATGCCGAAACTATAGACAGGTCGTCCCTAACGGGACTGCTAAAACTTGCTTTCAGATACGAGGAATGTATGGGCTTTTACGATTGGGACAAGATGGAGACCGAAGAAATATCAGAGCTTTATAAACGAAAGCTCGCGCTGGGCGAAAACATTATGGTCGCTCGCGTCGAAGTCAAACAAGGAGCCGTCACGCAGACGCACCGTCACGACAGCGAAGAAATAATCACGGTGCTTAAAGGCGCATGGTTGTTTCATCTGCCGACCGGCGATGTGCTTTTGCGCGACAACCAGATGCTGTCAATCCCTTCGGGCGTCGAGCATTCTTCGGAAGTTTTAGAAGACACTATTGCGCTGGACATATGCGCGCCCGCGCGGCCCGACTGGGTCACGGGCGAAGACAGATTCCTGCACGAAGACCCGGATCAGTATCTCTGGGCTGTGTGACGAA
>DATEKX010000820.1:0-12949 GCA_035277165.1 Blastocatellia bacterium
GTCTTCGATCCGGAGCGGACGCTCACGCTCTCGGCCAGGACGCTGCACATGAACGTGGACTACAACCCCTATGAGGGCCGGCAGGTGACCGGCGCGGCCGACACCGTGCTGTCGCGCGGGCGCGTCGTCATCGAAGACGGCAAGTACACGGGCCGCGCGGGCGACGGCCAGTTCCTGAAACGCGGCACGTTCAGCGGAAGGTACTAGCGCACATAAATCGGGTTGGAGTAAATCCAGGGGCGCTGTTCGCCGTCAAGCTCAAGCCACGCTTCGATTCGATAAACGCCCTTTGCTTGCGGCGCAAATTCGAGATGATCGCTTTCTACGGATTTGATGATCTGGCCGTTGTGAAATAGTTTCAGCGTGCAAACCACAGGCGTTGCCGCGCGGAGTTTTATCCCCTCGCCCGATTTTATTTCGTCACCCATCACTGCGATTCGCTTCCCCTGTTGTTCAGCGATGAATGCAAAGCCCGAAGCCGGGCAGAGCCAGTCGTGCGCGACATAAGCATGACCTTTGCCGAGTGCGTCGCGAGTCGTCGCTTCATCAAGCTTATTCATCAGAATATGCGTGTTGACATAATTGAGGCTGCGGTCATAGATGTCGAAATCGAGCTTCGCAACCAGATCGCCCGCTTTGCGCCCGCGCGTGAGTTCAGCCACACCGGCTATTTGCGTAGTGGTGACGCGCGTGGTCGTCGGGCGGCTGGTGATGTAGCCGACTTCGATGGTGTTATCGTCAACGACGGTTACGGTGAAGACCTGATTGTGATGACAATCGTTGGCGGCAACGCCGGTCAGGCGATGATCGAGTATGTCGCGATCCCACTTGGCAATGATCGCAGAGAGATAATCCTGTTGCGCGCCGAACACTTCTTCCGGGTACTCAGAAAGCGCGCGAGCCAGATCGCCCAGCCGCGCACTGTTGGTGAATGCGCCGATCAGCCAGGCGTTGTACTCCTTTTCATCTTTCACATCCGAATGATGATTGTAAATCTCTAGCCCCTGCAACTCGCTCGTGTCCCAGTCGGGTCGCTCTTCAACGTGCGAGAGAAAAATATCGCCGCCGTTTTCTTTGACAAGGTTGATGTAGTCTTCGCGCGTCTTCCATGTCTTGCCCTTGATCGAGGCTTGCGGATAAATGAGAAAGCCCTCGCTTTCAGCGCCGGGAATGAAGAGCACGCCCTCGCGTAGGCCGCGCCAACTGTCGTTGATGAAATCGCGCTCGGGCCGGACGTGATCTGTCAGCAGGATGATCTTCACGCCTACGCGTTTAGCGGCGGCCAATAATTCTGGTCGCGTGCCGCCCGTGTGTGACGAGTCTTCGGCGTGCGCGTGCAGAATGGCGCGATAGTCCGCGTAACCGGTTGCGAGTTTGACGGAGCGTTTTGCGCTCGCATAGCGCAAGCGGTCTTGATGTACTGCGCGGAGGTGTTCGATCTGCATCCGCTCGACGCTCGTGTATTTTCGCCCTTCTCCGAGCTTCGGAGTCTGCGCCGATGAATGCGTCGCGCAAGCCATCGCCAATATCAAAAGCACTGTGATAAATCGTTTCTTCATGCGCCGAGCATTTTACATCACTAGTTGAAAATAGAGGTATTGAATTTAGAAGCAGTTCACCGAAGAGAAAAACTATTTAACCAAACTGAGTTTGACAGGCCCAGCGCGCTCATTTAGCATCGCTCTTACGATCAGGTTGAAATCGTTGATTGCCAGTGAAGAACAGATATTGGGTTGCCGTCCCGCTTCTTTAATGTGCGACCCGCCTCGGCAGTCGGCCTTGAACAGTTCTTAGAAATATCAATAAGGAGGCGCTATATGAAAATCAAATCATTCATTAAATCTGCAAGCCTGACGCTTGTGCTCCTGATTCAACTCAATGCAGTTGTGTTCGCGCAATCACAGGCGACCACAGGCTCAATCGAAGGCAGCGTAGTCGATTCAAACGGCGCTTTGGTTCCCGATGCGAGAGTTACCGCTGTAAATGTGCAAACGGGACTCACACGCGAGGTCACATCCAACACCGAAGGATTATACCGATTGCTGCTTTTGCCCGTCGGCGATTACGATCTGACGATTCAGAAGCAGGGATTCGCTATCGTAAAGCATCAGGCCATCAAGGTACAGGTGGGCCAGAAAGTCCCGCTCGACATTCAACTCGGCGCGGCGGGCGCTGCTGAGATAATAAATATTTCTTCCGAAGCTCCGATTGTCGAAACCACACGCACGCAGGTCTCTGCGACTGTTAACGACAAAGCGGTTTCTAACCTGCCTGTTAATGGGCGCAACTTTATTGATTTCGTTCTGCTAACGCCGGGAGTGACGCGCGATGTCAGAACCGGCGATATATCATTCGGCGGACAGCGCGGCACGCTCAACTCTCTTCAGATAGACGGAGCCGACAACAACAATACTTTCTTTGGCCAATCGCTAGGTCGCACAGGCTCAGGCCGCGCGCCATACCAGTTTTCGCAAGACGCCGTGCAGGAGTTTCAAGTCAACTCGAACGGCTACTCTGCAGAGTTCGGGCGGGCGGCGGGCGCGGTCATAAACGTCGTCACTAAATCGGGCACGAACGATTTTCACGGCAGTTTGTTTGAGTTCTATCGCGACAAATCGCTCAACGCGAATACGTTCTTCAACAACGCTGCGAATCGCCCGCGCCCCGCGCTTCACGTCAATCAATTCGGAGGCAACATAGGCGGCCCTATCATCAAGAACAAACTTTTCTTCTTCTTCGACTACGACGGCCAGCGCCGCAACGACCCCGTTGACGTTGTTCTGCTTGGCACGCGTGTCCTGCCGACTGACCCGAACTTTGCCGCCCAGCAAGCCGCGCTTGCAGAGATCGCGCCGCGCGCAGGCGGGTATCCTCGCACGTTAAATCAAAATGTTTATCTAGCCAAAGTTGATTGGCAATTAACAAACAACAACCGTTTGTCGGGGCGTTACAACCATCAAGGGTTCACGGGCGGGTCGCTCGAAAACTCTGCGGCTCCGGGCACGCCCAGCACCAACTCTGCCGCCGAACACACAGGCAACTCGAACGTTAAGACGGATACAGTGACCATCTCGTTTTCAACCATTATCACGCCGCGCCTGCTCAACGAAGCCAGGTTCAACTACGCGCGCGACAGGGAGCCGGGAAGCGCAAACTCGGATGACCCCGAAGTAGTGATACTTCAAGGCGGAGCCACAGTGATCAATCTTGGGCGCAACAACTTCAGCCCGCGCGAGACTACGCTCAAGCGTTATCAGTATATTGACAACGTCAGTTACGCCGTAGGCAAGCACAGTCTGAAATTCGGCGCTGACGTGAACATCGAAAGAATTTTGAATTTCTTTCCGGGACTCTTCGGAGGCCAGTTCACTTTCAATTCGCTTGCGGACTTTGCAAATCGCCGCCCTGCGCGATTCGTTCAGGCATTCGCAGGCGACGGCACGAGCGGGCCGACCACCAACCCGAACAACAACGAGTTTGCAGCCTTCGTTCAAGATGATTGGCGCGTGGCTCGTCGCCTGACTATCAATGCCGGGTTGCGATACGACATTCAAGATATGGCGACGCCTCCTCTCACTAATCCTGACTCGCAGCTTACGGCAGCCGGAATTGACACGGGCCGTGTGCCGTCAGACAAAAACAATTTCGGGCCGCGACTGGGCTTCGCCTACAGCCCGCTTGAGTCGGACAAACTGGTAGTGCGCGGCGGCTATGGAATCTTTTTCGGTCGCACGCCTGCGATCATGCTCGGAACGGCGCATTCGCAGAACGGCATACAGGTTATCAATCTCACGTTCACGGGTGCTCAGATACCGACTTTCCCGAACAGGTTCACTTCCATCCCTACGGGCGTGAATCTGCCTGCGCCGAGCATCTATGTTTTTGCGCCGGATTACGTTTCGCCTTACACGCAGCAATGGAGTTTAGGAACAGAATACCAGTTGGCGAAAGACCTCTCGCTCAACATTACGTATCTGGGAGTCAAAGGCACGCACCTTTCGCGCACGCGAGACATTAACCTGCTGCCAGCCGTTACTGCTACGATCAATGATGACACGGGGCAGGCGATTTCATTCCAGCGTTTTCCCGGTCGATTGCTTTCGCGCTTCGGTCGCATCTCGCAATTTGAATCAACGGCAGATTCCCGGTATAACGGCCTGACCATTCAAATAAACAAGCGGTTCGCGCATAGCTTCCAGCTATTAGGCGCCTACACATATTCGCGCGCGGTTGACAACAACCCTGATGCAACTTCGGTCGTGCCGGGCAATGCAGGCGACGATGCAAAGATCGTGGACAACCCGCTCGACATCCGTGCCGACGACGGGCTGTCGGTCAATGACATGAGAAACCGGTTCGTATTGAGCGGCATCTGGAACATCGGCGATTACGCGAAGGGAATTCAAGACCGCGCGGTGCGAACGCTGCTTTCGGACTGGAGCTTGAGCGGGATATTTACTGCCGAAGCCGGTCGCCCGTTCAGCGCGAAGGTCGGCGGCGATCTGAATAATGACGGCAATCGCTTTAGCGACCGCGTGCCGGGGTTTGAGCGCAACACGTTTGTCGGGCCGCGTTTCTTCAGCTTCGATCCGCGAATCACGCGCGACATCCGCTTGCATGAGCGCGCGAGGATTCAATTGATAGCCGAAGCCTTCAACGTATTCAACCGTGCGAACTTCAGCGGCATCAATACGACGCTCTACAACCTCGTAGGCACAGCTCCGAACCTGTCGCTTGCGAGAAACCTGACATTCGGGTTGCCGACTACCACACTGGAACCGCGCATTATTCAGCTTGCGGCAAAGATCATTTTCTAAGAACGCGTTCATCCGGTGCGGGCAGCGCTTAAACGAAATTCGCTGCCCGCGCTTTGGTTGAAACGTCAGTGTTAAACGGTGTTCATGCGCCTCCGATTACGATGTTCACGGCATTATCGTAAACATCAACACCTGGGCATTGTAGGTCGGAGGGCCACCGACGAACTGAAATTGCACCGATATCGATGGCGCAACGAGCATAAACGGGGCTCCCTGGCAACTGGTAGGTGCGTTATCGGTTGTAATGGTCGCTATAATCACTACCTCTTCGTTCGGCGGAACCGTATTACCCCCGTTGAGGTAATTTATATGGATCTCGGAGGCATAGACCTGTTCCGGGGTAATTGGACAACCGGGCGGGCCTACGAAGGACATTTCAGCGGCCAAATTGTTGATTGGAAGATTATACCCGTTGCGTAGGGTCACCGTATAGAAAGCTGCGCCCGTGGAGTTTAGAGTCCCGTTGAGCTGCGAGTTCACTGGAATCAGCATGCAGTTTGCTCCTTTCATAAGCAAGAGATTGTTAGTTTTTGAAGTGGGATTGAATGCGAGATTTCGCTGAAGAAAAAAGAATTCTCGACTCAATACCTGAACCTGAAGGTAATGCTCGTTTGATGGGGAGACAATAATTCCATCGATGAGGGTTAGATGTCAAGCCCAAGTAATACGCAGCACATATCTCACGCCAGATAGTTAATCCTACAGCTTGTTAGACTGCTGTCGCTCGAACCAGCCCGACGATCTCGCGCTCAATATCCGGCGGGAGATTCGCAGCGGTCAAGCTTTTACACAGGCTTTCGAGATCAACGACTCGAATAGCGTCTTTCCAGTCATCGCACAATCGCCCGCCGCCGTCGAGAAACCCGCGAGAAAAATATGGCTCTGCGACCGGTCGCTCGGGCCGCTCGTATCGCAAGAACATAGCGACATCGTACATCGGCGAACCTGTGAACGCGCACTCCCAATCCAGAATCGCCGCAACAGTCCACGTCTTTCCGTCAGGCCGAACCAGAATGTTCTGTTTACGAAAATCACCGTGAACGAGTCGCCGCTCTTTCATAACTTCCTGAAGTTGTGATGCGTGACGCGCAACCAGACGGCGCACTCGATCAGCAAGCGCGTTGCCTGTTCGCGCAATCAGCTTTGGCGTTGTAATGTAGCCGTCAATGACTTCCGGCATCATGCATGCGTCATCGCTCGCGTGACTCTGATGTGTGAGGTTGTGCTTTCCAATCGCGGCAAGAGTTGCGCCAACAGCATAGGATGCTTCCTGAATGGCTCGTCTGTCGCCTGTTGCTTTCAACTGGCGGAACGTGATGCCTTCGACATACTTCAAAAAGATGAACGGTCCTTCGTCGCCGAATCCTTCCGGCTCGGCGTGCACTACCTCTGGAACAGGAACGGTCCGCCTCAGAGTAGAGAGAAGGTCTATCTCTTTCCGGCAAGCTGCGGGGGCGCGTTCGTAGATGCGCAGGACGATTGGCTCATCGCCCGGCTCGAAGTAAATCTTGAAACTGATGTTGCTGATGCCGCCAGATAGCCGCACGGCGCTCGTCACGCGGCGACGCGGCATTAGCAATTCGCAGAGGCGAGAAATGCGCTCGAACGTAACGTCGCTCAGACGGTCGATGGATATTAAGTGATCGTCTGCCACTTTATGCGTAGCTCTCAATTCTTTCCTTGCACACTTCTTTCGTCACTCTCTGCAATTTCTTCACTCGCTCGGCCAGATACTCTAACTCTTTCTTTGTGATCTTGTAGTCTCGATTGTAGCGAGCATCTATGTATGCCTTCTGGAGCAACTCAAAAAGCCGTCTTTCTTCTTGCGTTGTGCGCGGAAAGACCGGCAAAAATCGTGGGTCAAGATTGCTTACTTGCTTCCCTAATATCTTGATGTCGTGCTCTTTCGGTTTGTAGTGCGTGAAGACAAGTAGAACCGTCATGTAAAATCGCTCGGTAGCCTGATGCATCTCGAAAGCTGCTATATTATAGTTGCGTGTCTTGAAAGCATATTCAAATTGCTTTAGGAATCCACTAGCACTCTTGAACCAATAATTGAAATCTTCTTGAGAGGTCTGCTTGCGCTCTTCTGGACTGAGCTTTTGCGCTTTTGCTAACTCGAACCGCTTCGAGTCATACAGCGACACACCCTCTTTTGTTATATCAGTGAAAAAATATTGCCCTTGCCTGAGCGCCTTGTTTACTTCTTTTATGTCATGAACTATCAAAGTTACTCGTGTCCTGATCGTACTGCTACGACGGATTATGCTTTCAATCTTGTTCCACTGTCCTAATTTGCGTACTAAGACATGTTCTCTGACAATAACGAGAATGTCGTAGTCACTTTTGTACTCGTAAGTGATGTGGCCTTCTTTGTAGATGTCCTCGACCCAATTGCCGCGAGCATAGCTGCCGAAAAGTATTATCATTTCGACTTCGGCGATTTCTTTAATGACGCGAGTAATCTCTTTGAGTTCTTCTTGTTTATGTTTCGGCAGATGAGCAAGGCTTTTTTTCATAATCCGAGGCAATGTAGCTTGTTGAAGTGAAGTTGGCAAGGTAGAGATGATAGACGCGACCAGCGTTTATAACGTTGCGGCAACCGCCTCCCCGACTGCTTCGATTGAGTCTAGTAATCCCTGCCTTGCCATTCAGCCACATCGCGAACTCCAAACCTTTTCATCGGCGAATCACCGGGAGCTTTGCCCAGGATTCCGCATACCAGGCGATAAAAGCCATCGTCTTTATCTTTCTCCCAATCGCGCATATCTACCCACAATGTCTGGCGGACAAAAAGCGGCAATTCCGGTGTTTCATCTATGCCGGGCAGGATGACAGGTATCATACGCGCATCATCGCTCGCCCATTTTTCCACATAGGTTCTGACTTCCATGATGTGCCATTTGCCAATGTCGGCTGGCCCAAAGAATAACGCAGCGCATGGTATCGTTTTGATGGCTCGCTCCAAAATATCTGAAACCGTATCGCCCGGAGAGAGATGCCACTTGTCCAACCACGGGCGAATTCCAACCGCAAGCAAACGCTTTGCGATCTTTTCTACCGCCGCTTTGTCTTTTGAATTGTGGCTCAGGAATACGTCGAATTTTCCTTCTGATTCCTTCGCTTTGATCACCAGTTTCGCAGTCATGCGTTGGCGGCCAGCTTTGGCATCCTTAGCAATCTGTGCTGCTACCGATTCAGAATCGGCTGTCGGCGCAGCCAGCAGATTGACGAGCGGGGTCTTTTTCTCGCAAATTGGGCATGACAAACCTTTCCTCCGCGCATCCAGCCGCGCTTTCACTACTTTATCTTCAAATGCATATAGGCAAGCTTTACAGTGATAGGCATGACGCGAAGTCACGCTGCCGACATTGCTTTTGGCCTCAAGATGTTTGCTGACAAATTTGATGAAACCTTGCCGGACGTTCGCCGGTGTTTCTTTATCGAAGGAAACCTCTAGTTCGCCTTGACCGTGCCCGTGGTCACATAGGCGAACGAGGCAGCGCCCACCCGCATCGGGACGATATGCGGCAGCGTCTTGGAAGAACTCGCGCTTCTTGAATTCCTCGTAGTGCGCGAGTTGCGCGATGAGCGTGGCATAAATGCTCCGTACAGGACCGGCAAAGCCGAACGCCACGCCGAAAGCCGCCGCGCCTGGAAACCTCAACTCTGCCGTGCACTGCGATGGGAACACTATGTAATCCTCGTCCTTGATTTGCTCGCGCAGCGCCAGATCGCGGGTGAGTAAGTTCTCGATCACATACCACAGCACATGGCGTTCAGATTCAGAGTAGGCAATGCGCTCGGTCTGGGCTAGCCTGAAATCTCCCTTGCGCACACGGGATTCCAACAAATGCCCAGGCCCGTCTGGTTCGTCCTTTGCCGCCATAAGCAGCGCGCTCGCATAAGCATCCACTCGCGTGGGGTCGAGCAACACCATATCCTCCGGGCGAGGCTCCGCTCCGGTGGTATGAAAGACCAGCAAAGCTATAGTGTCAGTCGCTTCGAGCCGTCGCAGGTGCGTGATGAATTCATCCAAAGGAATCTGCTTTCCAGAGTGTGTGACGAAGCCTTTGTGTAACTCTGCAATAGAGAGCAACTTGGCAGGGACAGCTTTCTGTTCGTATGCGCCGCTCCTTTCACCCTTTAAATACGCCACATAATCACGCAAGGTTGCCAGCGCCCCGGTTGTGGTCACCTTAGGCATTTCATCCCATGCAATCCCTTGTCGAATTGCCTCCATCAACTCGTCGCAACCTTCGCCGGTTCGTGCGCTCGTGGGAATAAACTGCGCAAAGCCATGCTCACGGGCAAAAGCTTCGATTCGCTCTTTGCTGGCCGGAAGACCTCCAACGTCAATGCGCGCGGCGACGAGGATTTTCTTTAGCTTAGTGTTTGTGCGCGCCTGATCGAGCACCTGCGACCAGTAGGACGCGCCCTCAAACGGGTTTGTCTCGTTGTGGGAATCAAAAAGCACGCACGCGAGCGCGGCATCTTCCATGCTCAACTGGTGAACCAATCGGTAGGCGGGTTGCCCTGCAAGGTCCCATAGCACCGTTTCTTCCTGAAGCGAGATGCCGCTCAGCCCCTTCACAACTTTGCTTTCGAGAATATGCGCCTTGCGGGCATGTGAGGATATCGTCGGCGTAAAATACTTGTGAACCAATCGCTCAGTCAGTCCGCTCTTGCCCACTCCTGTGTCGCCGACAAGTAGGACTTTGGCATTGCGGTAATGAGCTATTTCTTCCTTAGTTTGTTTTCCCGCGAGAACTGAAAAATCTGCTTCCCAAATTAGTATTTGATCGCCGCCTCTGGCTCGACGTTTTACAGTCACCAAAATAGGCTGCGTCTTACAGATCGCGATATGTTTGTCTGAAGGGTGATACAAGAGCTTTGTCGAGTCTTCCGTTCTTGGAATAGATATCATGTTTTCGGTCGCTAAATTCCAAAGGCGAATGACTTCATCCCCTAACACTGTAGCAACCCACTTACCATCTGGAGAGACGGCCAGGCCAAATGGAAAACTCGTAAGACCCTCGAAAGTTCGTAAGAGTCTATGTGATGTAAAATCCCAGAATCGAAACGACCTATCATCAGACAAGGAAATGATAGATCGTCCATCCGGCGTCACAACAACCGAATTAATAATTCCTTTATGCCCTCTCAATGTGAATCGAGTTTGCCCTGACTGGATATCCCACATTCGCACTGTTCTATCAGAAGAACCGGAAATGATTGAGAGGCCATTTGGTGTCACTGCCACCGAGAGGACAGCATCAACATGTCCTTCAAGTGTGCGAAGCAGTTGACCCGATTGCATATCCCACACTCGCATTGTTCCGTTATCCGAACCGGAAATGATAGAGCCTCCATCTGGTGTCACCGCCACCGAGTAGATAGCACCTGCATACCCTTTAAGTGTGCGAAGGAGTTGACCCGACTGAATATCCCACACTCGCATTGTTCCATTATCCGAACCGGAAATGATAGAGCCTCCATCTGGTGTCACCGTCATCGTACGGATGGGGGCAGAATGCCCTTGCAGGGTACGAAGGAGCTTCAGGCCCGGTAGCTTAAATTCATTTTTTTCCTGTACTTCTGTTGAGGTGTCTTTTCCTTTAGCCATAAATTCAGTTTTCCAGCAATTGATCTAATCACACTCGCGAACTGTCTGTTGCAAACGCGCTATGCAGAAGTTACTACATCATAGGTGGTCAGCGCGAATATACTTCGCTTTTCTTTACTCTTCAAACGACGTAACGCAGGTAACCAGAGTCCATTCATTCTCGGATAGAGTGAGTTGAAAATAGTCCCCAAAGGGACTGATTTAATAGCCGTGGGCATCGCCCCCGGAAGACAAACCCATACTCATACTGACCCTGAAAGGGCAATGGCATTAAGTTAAGAGGGGATATTTACCAGCATAGCTATTTGCTGGTAAATATCCTCTATGAATAAAAAAACGAATCCTCCATAATCGATCACTTGCGAAAAAGCTTTTGGCTTAACTTAATGCCATTGCCCTTTCAGGGTCGCTTGTCTTCTACGACTGGTAAGAGTGGTTTCACTACCGGCTATTAAATATGTTTCCTTCGGAGACTATTTCTAATCACCTTGTTAGAGAATACATAGACTCTGGTCAGGTGACAATTGTTTTTCGATGAACCGCCGCACTGCATACTCATATGTTCAAACAGAGAATACAGTGCACGCCAGATAGTTAATCCTACGGTTCGTTAGGCGGCGATGGAAGCGGGATGGGAAATACCGGCAACCCTACGCAGGTTTTTTCTTCAGGAGCGGAAAACTGCGTGATAAAAATCTCAGCGGAAAGCTTTGCTCTGAAAGAGTATATTGAGTTTACTGATAGGCTTTGATACCATCTCGCGCCGGAGGGAATCCGTGGCCGCTCAAACCGACTTGGCTCAATCCGATTTCATCGAGCTTAAAGAGGACGTTTCTAACAGTCCCTTGTGGAACGAAGACCTTGCGCCCGTTCCTATCGCTCGACGCAACTGGACTACTTACAATTACGCCGCGCTGTGGATCAGCATGGCTCACTGCATCCCGACTTATATGCTTGCGTCAGGCTTGATTGATCGCGGCATGAACTGGTGGCAATCGCTGTTCACCATCCTGCTCGGAAACACTATCGTGCTGGCTCCCATATTGCTCAACTCGCATCCGGGCACAAAGTACGGCATCCCGTTTCCGGTCTTTGCTCGCGCAAGCTACGGCACTATAGGCTCGAACCTGCCAGCCATTATGCGCGCCCTTGTCGCTTGCGGGTGGTTCGGCATACAGACGTGGATCGGCGGCGAAGCTCTGCAAACATTCTTTCGCACGCTTTGGCCCGGATGGCAAACGCTGCTCGGCGATAAGTTACAATCTCCCGCTTTCATCGCCGGACATACGCCTACTGAATACATCTCGTTTCTGCTCTTCTGGGGATTGAACATCTATATCATTTATCGCGGCATGGATTTGTTGCGCAAAGTAGAGAACTGGGCCGCGCCCTTCGTGTTGATTATGGCTGCGGCGCTGATGGCATGGGTGTTGTGGAAAGCCAATGGACTGGGCGCAATCCTGCACGGCGAAGATAAGTTCGACAGCTTTTCTGCATTCTGGAAAGTCTTCATCCCGTCGCTTACTGCCATGATCGGTTACTGGTCTACGCTGTCGCTCAACATGCCGGACTTCACCCGATTCAGTCGCAGCCAGCGTGATCAGACCATAGGTCAAACCGTTGCGCTGCCGACTACGATGGTTGTCTTTGCGGCGATGGGCGTGATTATCACATCAGCTTCAACCGTGATATTCGGTAGAACGATCTGGGACCCTGTTCAACTTGTCGGTCAATTCACTCAGCCTCTGGTCGTCGCCGTCTCGATGTTCACAGTGGTGATTGCTACGCTGTCGGTCAACATAGCTGCCAACGTGGTTTCACCCGCAAACGATTTCGCAAACGCCTTTCCGCGCTGGATCACGTTTCGATTGGGCGGGCTGATTACGGGCATTCTGGGAATCGTGGTACTGCCGTGGCGATTGATGGAAGACCCGCTGAAATATTTTAACTGGCTCGGCGGGTATTCGGGCGGGCTTGGCGCGATTGCGGGCGTGATGATCGCGGATTACTGGCTTGTCAGAAAGAACCATCTCGAACTGGGCGACCTCTACAAAACGCAAGGCGTTTACAGATACACCGGAGGGTGGAACTGGCGCGCGGTTGTCGCTACGCTTGCGGGTTGCGCGCTGGCATGGGGAGGGCTGGTCGTGCCTGCGCTTGAGCCGCTTTATGATTACGCCTGGTTTGTGAGCTTCTTCGTTTCAGGTACAATGCATCTGATGTTGATGAGAATATTTCCCGTGAAGATTACAAACCAATTCGCAAGCGAATAAGTGATGCGGAATTATCAAACGATGTCGTCAAGCGCAAACATCAAGCTATTTATCTTTGCGGCAATCGTTACTGCCTGCGTTGTGACCGCTCCCGGTCAGGTTCCGAGCAGACCGGCGCAGCCGCCTGCAAGATTACTCGCCGATCTGAAAAATCCTTCGGCTGCGACTCGGCGCGAGGCCGCTAATCAACTCGGCGCGATGAGAGCGGATGCTTCGCGCGCGCTTATCGAAGC
>DATEKX010000821.1:0-7655 GCA_035277165.1 Blastocatellia bacterium
GGAATCTTCAAGCTCGACGTACTTGCCGACTATCCCGATGGTGACCGTTCCATCCGGTTTCTTTATCGTCTCGACCAGTTCAGACCAGCGATTGAGATCGCGCTCGCCCGCGTTCATGTGGAGTTTCTTGACGATCATGTCGTCTAGTCCCTGCCGCGCGAACATCAAAGGCACTTCATAAATCGTGTCCACATCCTGCGCGGTGATGACTTCGTTTTCGCGCACGTTGCAGAACAAAGCTATCTTGGCCTTCATGTCGTGCGGCAACGGGCGGTCGCAGCGGCACATCAGGATGTCCGGTTGAATACCAATTTCGCGTAACTCTTTAACAGAGTGCTGCGTCGGTTTCGTCTTCAATTCACCCGCCGCCGCTATGTAGGGAACGAGCGTGAGGTGAATGAACAGAGCGTTTTCGCGACCTACTTCGTTGCCCAGTTGGCGGATAGCTTCCGAAAACGGCAGGCTTTCGATGTCGCCGACCGTGCCGCCTACTTCGACGATGACAACGTCCGGGCCGTCGGCCACTGCGCGAATAGCGTCTTTGATTTCGTTAGTGATGTGCGGGATGACTTGAATCGTTTTGCCGAGATAATCGCCGCGCCGCTCTTTGTTTATGACCGACTGGTAGATGCGACCCGTAGTCCAGTTGTTCGCCTGCGTAAGCTGTGCGTGCGTGTATCGTTCGTAGTGGCCTAAGTCGAGGTCTGTTTCCGCGCCGTCGTCGGTGACGAATACTTCGCCATGCTGAAAAGGCGACATAGTGCCGGGGTCAACGTTGATGTAAGGGTCGAGTTTTTGAAGCGTGACCTTCAGACCACGCGCTTCGAGCAGGCATCCGATAGAAGCGGCGGCCAATCCTTTGCCGAGGCTCGAAACTACTCCGCCGGTGACGAAAATGAATTTAGTCATGACAAGTTCTCCTCAATCAACCTTTTTACTCGTTCGTAATCCTGCTCGGTGTCCACGCCTATCGCGGCGTGGTCTACCTCTACGACCTGGATACGGAATCCGTTTTCAAGCGCGCGAAGCTGTTCGAGACATTCCAGGCGTTCAAGCCGGGATTGCTCCATTCGAGCGAACTGCTGCAGGAACCGGCTGCGATACGCGTAGAGTCCCGAATGCTTACGATAATTAGACAACAGCGTCGTGTCGCGCTGCAACGTTTGCTCAAGCGTGAGGCCGGGGGCAAGCCTGACGTAAGGCACTGGCGAGCGCGAAAAATAGAGAGCGAATCCTTGCGCGTCGGTCGCTACTTTGACCACGTTTGGATTGAAAACATCTTCGATTGAATTAATAGGCTCGGAGGTCGTGCTGATTTGAATCTCGGAATCATTGATGAGCGGCTCAACGGCTGCGTCAATAGTTGCTGCGGCGATCAGCGGTTCGTCTCCCTGCACGTTGACTATGAGTTCCGCGTCTAAAGTGGCAGCGACTTCAGCGACTCGATCCGTGCCCGATTGCGCGTCAGGCGAAGTAAGCCTCGCTTCGCCTCCGTGCGAGCGGACGGCTTCGAGGATTCTCTCATCATCGGTCGCAACAATGACGCGAGAAACAAATCGAGCGCCACGGGCGCGTTCAACCACGTGCATTATCATAGGGATTTTTGCGAGGGGGAGGAGCGGCTTGCCCGGCAATCTTGTCGAGTGGAACCGCGCAGGGATTATCGCTACGGCTACTCCCTTCACGGGTTTTCAGAGTATCGGAAACAAAGGCGAATGTCAAAGAGGATACTCTATGGCCTGAGTTGCGCACGCTTATTGACAGGCACAGGTTCCTCCTTCAGTGTCGCTATCGGATAAGGAAAATGTTCTTCCTGAAGACACATCCTCGACAGATGCACTGGCCTTGTGCTTGCACGATTTGATAGTCACTGACACGCTACGGTCAAAAGCGCTGGTCTTGAGCGTTACCTTACATTTCTTCACCTTCATACTACCTCTTCCAAACAAGGCGAAATTCGACTTGCAATCGGTGAATATGTAATATCCGGTCGCTGAATCAATCTGCAAGGTGCTGCCATTAGCATCGTCTTGAAGGCAGATGTCATAAGAGAAATGATTGTCATAACGCACAAGGGCGAAATCCGATTCTATGCCTATGTCGTCACTACCGCCTGCGACGATTATCTTACCATCGGGTTGAAAGGCCATCGCGTTGCCAAAATCAAAAGCATGATGCAAATCAGTAATCAGTAAGCCACTCGACCCGAAAGAAGTATCCAGTGTGCCGTCTGAGTTATAGCGGAACACTGCAAAATCAATCACAGGGACGGCTGAGTTGTCGGACCCGGCATATCCGGCCACGACTATTTTGCCGCCGGGTTGAATGTTGATAGCGCTGGCCTGGCCTCCGCGCCCGAACAACTCGTCAGTAACCTTTCCGCGATCGCCAAAGCTTTTATCGAGAGAACCATTACTATTGAGCCTCGCAAGGGCAAAGATTTCAGGCCCCGGCTCTTTCCGGTCAGCCCACCCTGCCAGAAGGATTTTGCCATCGGATTGAAGGGCAACAGATCGTACTTCGTTGTCAGTGCCGAAAAAATTCAGAGTAAATTTACCTCCGTCCCCGAAGGTCTCATCAAGAGAGCCGTCACTGTTGATCCGGGCAACGGCAAAGGGTGTTTTTTCGTTATTAGAATCAGATGATCCGGCCAGAACGATTTTGCCATCCGGCTGCAGCGCCATAGCATAAGCCTGATCAAAACCATCTGAGAATCTAATCTCACTTACGCCACCTTTTCCGAAGGAAAGATCTTTTCTGCCATCGCTTTTGTAGCGAACGACCATGAAAGAAGACGCCTGACGATTGCCCTGGCCTCCGTCCCCGGCCAGTAATATTTTGCCGTCGGGCTGAACGATAACACTGGAGCAGTCATCCGCGCCGCCCAGATTCGTGATGACCGTGCCGAAACTACCAAAAGAAGAGTCTATGCTGCCATCGCTGTTGAATCGCGCAAGGCCGAAATCCGAGCCTCCGTCATAGGCGCTGCCCGCCACAAGGATTTTCCCTTCCGGCAATACGGCGACTGACGTTGCCACTTCCAACCGGGCATCGGTCGCAATCACTTTGCCTTCGGTTCCAAATGATTGATCGAGGCTGCCATCACTGTTGTAACGGGCAAGGGCGAAATGATCCGTATCGTCAGCCGTCTCTGCCCCGCCAACCGCGAGAATCTTTCCGTCAGACTGCACCAGAACATCAGTGATCCAATCATAATTGCCCGAAAAATCTGTCATTACAGAACCGCCGTTGCCGAACGTAAGATCAGCGGCCCCGTCAGCAGCCTGCGCGACAGTTGATATTTTAAACGGCTCAAGCATAGTCACGATCAGAAACACAATGATCATACTTCGCTTCGCGACATATGCTACAACTTCCACCAGTTGATGTCTCTTCATGACTAACTCCTGATTGCGATGACTATTTGACACGGGAAGAAATAGGCAAAGGTTAATTGTAACAACGCTTATTTTCGTTTACTGACCCAACTGAACCTATTGGCCTCTCACATATATACCAATTACAGTTAAATTTCAATAAGAAACTTAGTGCACTTTCTTACCAGACATCATGTCCTGGGTTAGCCCGAAACGGGGTGCATCGGGTCGCCCTGTCCGGGAACTTGAGTGTAGAGCGGTTTCCATATTATCGCGCAATAGTTGCCATCGCTTTATCAAGCTCTATATTGTGGCCGCGTTGGTGAATCGTTAGAGATAAAAAAGGCGAAGCCGTCAGACAGCTTCGCCCTTAGAGGTAATGAGGAAGGATGCTAATTATTGCTCTTCGGATTTTTTGCGCGAGCGAACAAAATCTCTTTCCATCTTGAGGCGCATATCCGCATCTCCTGCTTCTTTGATCGTGTAATCGCTCGGCAATTCAAACAGCGTGCGCGAAGGCTCGCTGCGATTGATTCCCGTCAGCCGATACGTGTTTTCGCCTACACGCGGGTCTGTGTGCTTGCTCATCACGACGACTTGCAGTTCCGGCGAATACCAGCGCTCGAAAGTGATGTTGATAGGAAGTTCGTTGCCGATTTCGCCCGCGGCTATGGTCGTGGTCTCGCGCGTGCCTTCGGCTTCGACTCCGTCAAACATCTGCTTGCCCAAAGATTCAGTCTTGGGCTCCTTGAGCTGGATGTTGAAAGTGTTTCCTTCGCCTACCCAGACCTTGTCTCTCATAGGCGGCCTGCGCGGCCCTGCGACTGTTACACTTGCGCCTCCGGCTGCGTTTGAAATAGCCATATCTACAGTAGCCATTTTCTCTGCAGTCGCTTTATCCGAATCCGCCTTACGCTGGAAGCTTTCAATGCGAGAGAAGCTCATCTTGCGCGCCGTCTTGTCGCGCGCGTCGAGAACATAGTTGACATTGCTTACGGGGTCGTTGATAAAAATCACCTGCCTCGGCTCACCTGCCACTGCGTAAGGCCCGATGTTGCCAACCGACTGATCTTGCCGCGTGCGTCCTTCGCTGTCTCGATAAACGGATGCTGTCGTCTTGCGGACGATGCGATTGCCATCGGCGAGGGTCTGAACTGCTTCAGTAATGGCCTGCGCGGAGTAAGGCGAGCCTTTGACTACCTTGCCGCCGAATCCCATTTCAGACGCGATGAAGATGGACATGCCTCCATCAGGCCCCATGATCTTATGCCGCACTGGCGGGCCGCCTTCCTGCCCAGCCGACACGAGTACGTCTCCGCTTTGTTGTATATAGACTTGTTGAGTTCGCTTTGCCGCGCCATCCTGCGCAGATACAACCAGGCCGGTCGCCATCAACGCGAGCGCGAATGTAGCTATCATCCATCGCATATGAATTTTCATAATGTCCTCTCTTTCTAACTCAGGTTTCCAAATTATAGTTTCTGGTTTGTGGTTTACGATTCCTGGTTTCCAGTTCCGACTGCATCTACATAACCACAAACCAGAAATTTCCTTCAGCGCACGAATCGAATCGCGCGCGCAAGCCCGTCGTTTCCTACGACCACATCAGCTTTGACGCGCTGGTCTGCGCGCTCCATATTCATCGGCAAGCCAAACGATACGAGCGCCGAACGCGGCAACTCTACGCGAACAAGCTGCCCGCTTTCCATCAAGTTCAGGCTGTCGCCCTGCACCAGTGGAATGAAGTCCGTTGCTATTTCACGCGGCACATTCCTATCTGGTGTGCGAGGCGGTCGCTTTGTTTGACCAATCAAGTTGCGACGCGGAATCTTTGGCGTCGAGCGCGGCTGGTTGCCAATTGCAAGCGCAGACTGGCGTTCGACTGGCTTGGTTCTGTTCGGCCCGGTGAGTTGATCTTTGAGGTTCAGCTTTCGAGCCTGCTCAACACGTTCAATTCTGTCTGATTGATTGAAGCGAATCGCCGCAAGCGCAAGCACTACGAGAATCGCCGCCGCTGCTGCAATTGCCAATCGCCGCAAGCGATACGAATACCCGTTCACAACAGTAGTTGAAGGCGTGATGGTCTTTTGTTCACGCAGCGCTGCGAGCAATCGCGCTTCGACGCGAGCCGGAGCCTCTTCCGCACCGGCGCTTGTGGCAAGGCCGCGAAGTCCGGCGGTCAACATTCTTTCGTCGGCCAGTCGCACAGCGCATCGCGCGCAAGCAGATGCGTGTTTGAGCGCAGAGTCGCGCACCATTGCATCCATTATCTGATCGCGCGCCAGATCGTTAATTGTGTTTTCAAAATTTTGGCAGTTCATGCGAAACACCTCGCCTGATTGACTACACCGGAAGCCTTGCCGTCGCCGGTCGCGCGCAGCTTTTCGACAAGCAGCGCGCGTGCTCTATGCAGCCGCGAGCGAACCGTTCCGACTGCGCAGCCGATCACGCTTGCGGCTTCCTGATAACTCATTTCGTGCAGGTCGCAGAGCACGACCACTTCGCGATAGTGCGCAGGCAGAGCCAGCACTGCCGCGCGCACTGTTTCGACCATCTCGTTTCGCGTGAGGTCGGCGAGCGGGTCTGCATCGGCAATCACACTGACCGGCGCAAGCGCGTCTACGTCTTCGGAAGCGTCGGCCATCTGAATGAACATTCGCTCCCGTTCAAGACGGCGCAGGACGTGGTTGCGCGCGATGCCGTAGAGGTAAGCGGCAACCGCTCCCCTCTGAGGGTCGTAACGCGCGCCCTCGCGCATCAGCGTTATGAAGACTTCCTGCGTGACATCTTCGGCAACAGTTTTTGACCCGCTCATCTGCAAAGCGAAGCGGTAAACACCACCCTGTCGCCGCCTGTAAAGATCGGTGAATGCGTCCTCGTCTCCGGCTAAGACGAGCCGCAGCAGATCTTCATCGCTGGTAGTTGAAGCTAATGTCATCACTATCTTTTTTAGCGGCCAGCTATCGGCTGACATAGTTGATTCACGCGAGGCGCTCGAAAAGTTCCAAAAGATGATTTCAAATCAGCGCCGGTCAATAATGACGCTCCCCTGTTTGATAACAACCCACGCGTGATTGATGCCAAAAAAGTAAGGTATCTGGCGAAAATCCGGGCAATCGAATACGACGATGTCGGCCTGCTTTCCAGTTTCGAGCGAGCCTATCCGCTCGCCCAGATCAAGACTGTAAGCCGCGTTGATGGTCGCCGCAGTCAACGCTTCGGCGGGTGTCATTCGCATCTGCGTGCAGGCTATGGAAAGGATCATCTGCATGGAAGGTGTGGGCGAACTGCCGGGATTGAAATCCGTAGCAATCGCGACCGCAAGCCCCGATTCGATCATCTTCCTTGCAGGCGCATAACGCGCAAGGCCGAGATTGAACACAGCGCCGGGAAGCAGCACTGCGATGACGCCTGCCTGTTTAAGCGAGAGGATGCCTTCCGTATCAATCCATTCGAGGTGGTCGGCGGTTGCGGCTCGAAGCTCTGCCGCGAGCCGCCCGCCGCCCGACAGTGTCAACTGATCTGCGTGAAGCCTTGCGCGCAGGCCAAGCTCTTTGGCTCGCAAAAGAATTGCGCGCGACTCATCAACAGTGAAGACGTGCGATTCGCAGAAGATGTCTGCGAACCGGGCAAGCCCTTCGCTTGCCACTCGCGGCATCATCTCGTCCATCACGATGCCGATATATTCGTCGCGCGACGCGCGATATTCGTCCGGTATTTCGTGCGCGCCCAAAAACGTAGGCACGAATTCGAGCGGCGTTTCCTGATCGAGTCGCTTTATGACTCTGAGTATTTTCAATTCGTCTTCTATAGAAAGCCCGTAACCGCTCTTTGCTTCAATCGTCGTCGTGCCATGTTCAAGCAGCCATCGAACGCGAGGAAGCGCTGCTGCGAACAACTGCTGCTCTGTAGCCTGACGAGTCTTTCTGACAGTCGAACGAATGCCGCCGCCACGGGCAGCTATCTCTTGATAAGTCGCGCCCGCTGCCCGCATCTCGTATTCGTCTTCGCGTGTGCCTGCAAAGACAGGATGCGTGTGCGCGTCAACGAATCCCGGCGCGACAACTGAACCGCTCGCGTCAATGCGAGTAGCATCGGAGTTTGCCAGCGGCTCTACCTCAGAAGTGGCTCCCAGAGCTACTATCAAGCCATCGCGCGCAAGCAAAGCTCCGTCTTCTATTATCGAAAGCTCGCGCATCTCTCGGCCTGTGCGCGGGCGCGCTGGTCCGGCTATCGTGACGAGTTGCGCGGCGTGAGTGATGAGAAGTTCGTTCATAT
>DATEKX010000822.1:0-12718 GCA_035277165.1 Blastocatellia bacterium
CGAAGATCGAATCACCAGAGAGTCAGCGATGGCAAAACTCTACGCCACGGAAGCGGCGCAGCGCATCGTTGACTCGGCGGTACAGATACACGGCGGCGTGGGAGTGATGCGCGGCGCTATAGTCGAGCATCTTTACCGCGACGTGCGCGCTCTCAGGATTTACGAAGGCACATCCGAGATTCAAAAACTCGTCATTGCCAATCAACTATTGAAATAAACATATCCTGATCGCAACTTGACTTAATCCTTCATCGGGGCAACAATGTTTGCGAGAAAGGACAGGTTCCCCACTTTATTAGCCCCAAGGCCCTGTGCTTAACCCGGCCATCAGTCTCTTCCGTCGAGGTGTTTTGTCATGCCTTCAACTACTAAGACGCTCATGTGTATCTTAACGCTTGTCGTCGCTATCCTCGTGCTGGCTCAATTAGCGCCAGCCGATACTCAATCGCTTGAGACGCTGCTCGCTTACCTGAAAAGCCCTAATACAGACACGCGACGCGACGCTGCGCGACGACTGGGCGAACGGCGCGAACGCAATCAACTGGCAGTCGAGGCGCTCGCAGTCGCCGCGCGCAAAGATGAAGACGCAGAGGTGCGCGAAGAAGCTGTACTTGCGCTCGGAAAGATCAAAGACTTCGCTGCTCTGCTCGACCTGATCGGCGCGCTCAAAGATTCGCGCACGAACGTGAGGAACACGGCTGTGCGCTCGCTTGTTATGCTCTACACAGAGCACGACATAGATTTCATCACCAACCGGCGCGCGGGCTGGAACTGGTTCAATCCCTTCCTCGATACGAGCGATCACGAAACAATCGAACCTTATATCTTTGTTGACCCGTCCATCATCAACGCGCTTGGCGAAACGGCGCGCGGCGACCGCGACCGCGATGTTCGCGTATCTGCCATTCGCGCGCTTGGCGTGCTTCGCGGCCAGACCGCGATACCACAACTGGCCGACGCGCTCAACGCAGATCAGGACGTTCGCATTGATGTGATCCGAACCTTCATCAAAATAGGCGACTCGTCGGCTGGCTCATATCTGACAACCTTCTTCCGCGACTCGAATCACAAAGTGCGAACGCAAGCTATGGTCGCAGCCGGGTTGCTCAAATACAAACCTGCGGTCGAGCCGCTGCTGTCGGTCTACGGGCTTGGGCCTGAAAAGAAGGGCACGATGTCAAAGGTCGTGGGCAAGGTCAAAGGACGGTTCACCTATTTGCCGCCGCGCGATGAAGCCTCGCTGTGGGCGCTCTCGCTCATAGGCGACGACCGCGCCGAACAGGTGTTCGTAGAAAACATGACGGACGATGACGCAGACCGCCGCCAGTACGCTTTTGAAGGGCTTGCCCGCATAGGCGATTCGCGTTATCTCGATCAAATATCCCGGCTCGTTTTGACTGAAAAGAACGGCGACGTGAAAGTAGCCGAGTATTGGGCGCTTTATCGCATGGGCAGCCGCCCGAATATTCAGAACATTGTGCGCAAGCTCGACACCGATCAGCAGCAGCAAGCGCGCACATATCTGATGGAAATCAACAACCCGGCAGACCTCTATCCTTACATTCGTTCAAGCTCGAAAGAGGTGCGCCAGCAGGTCATCGAGATACTTGGCCGCATAGGCGATACGGAGACTATCAAAGAACTGCAACCCGTAGCGCAGACTTCCGGCGCAGAGACTGCCGATCTTGCGACCCTTGCAATCAAGCGAATCGAGTGGCGACTTTCAGGCCGCCCGCGCGCAACCGACTCTGTTATGCGCAGCGAGCGCCCGCGCCGCGCCGCCAACCCATAAGAAGAAACGATGAATGATGAATGATGAACCGAAGAGAGATTCTTAATTCATCATTCATCGTTCATACTTCATCGTTTCTTCTGCCTCTGACCTCTTTCTTCCACAGCCTTCATCCTTTAGAATAAGCGTTCGTCATTTTCAATCAATCAACAGGGAGCAGGTATGAAAAAAATAATGGCGGCGCTTGCATGCGTCGCTCTGGTGATCGGCGCATCGGCAGGAGCGCAAGACCTGAACGCAGAAGCAAAACGCATTATGGAACGCGCAGATGTGAAGCGCGCATTCGATTACATAGAAGCGCATCGCGACGAAATACTCGCGGAGTGGAAGACCATCACCGAAATCAACGCGCCTTCGGGCAAAGAACGCGAGCGCGCAGAGTATGTAAAGAAACTGCTCGAATCCTATAAGCTCGATAAAGTCTACACGGACGCGAAAGGCAATTGTATAGCCATCCGAAAAGGCACGGGCGGCGCTAAGGCTGTCGTATTCGACGCGCACCTCGACACAGTCTTTCAAGAAGGACTGAAGATCAAAGCTGAAATACGCGACGGAAAGATTTTCGCTCCCGGCGTCGGAGACGATACGCGCAATGTCGTTGCGCTGCTTGCTACGATTCGCGCGCTCAATCACGCGGCAGTCAAAACGAAAGCCGATTTGATATTCGTCTTCACGGTCGAAGAAGAGACTTCGTTCGGCGGCGTGACGCATTTCATAAACGAGAACAAAGATCGCATAGGCCAATACATCGCGCTTGATGGCGGGTACGAAGGATTGACCTACGGCGGCATCGGCATCAACTGGTACAAGCATCATTTCATCGGGCAGGGCGGGCATACTCGCTCAAAGACGCCGCCCTATTCGGCTGCGCTGCCTGTCGCTCGCGCCATCGAACGCATCTACGCGCTTGAACTGCCCAAAGAGCCTGAGGTCAACATAAACATTGGCATGCTCGGCGGCGCTGATGTAGTAAACGCGAAGGCTTCGGACGCGTGGTTCACTGTTGATTTGCGCTCGACCGATCAGAAAGCGATTGACGAATACGAGCGCCGCATCAGTGATATTTTGCGCGAAGAAGCCGACCGCTACGGCATGACCGTGAAGACAGAGTTGCCCGAAGATAAGCTTCCGGCGGCGCAGTTAGCGGGCAATCGCGAATCCTACACTGTGCGAATGGGCGAGGCCGTTCATCGAGCCATAGGATTTCAGAACGTGACTGTGAGCCCGACCGCATCAAACAACGCAAACGTAGCTTTGCTGGCAGGTCTCAACGCCATGTCAACAGGCGCAGGGCCTTGCGGCAACGAGCACTCGTTATCGGAGTGGTGCGAAATCGAGCCGTTTTATCGAGGCGTAAAAAAGACCATACTGCTTGCAGTCGCACTAACAGAAAAGTAGTCAGATAAAAGGAGGCGCCAATGAAAGGTTCAAGATTTTTGTTCCTGGCAAGCTGGATCATTTTGCTGGTGGTGGCAGTAGCGGTAGCGCTTATATCACTTCAATCGCTGCGGATAGCTTACACGGGCAATCAGGACAGTCTGATTACGGGATTCACGCTCGAACAGATCAGAGAGCACGGCGGCGAAGAAGCGGTCAAGGCGTTCAAAGGGCGGCGCGCGACCGCCGCGACGTGGGCGCTCGGTTACGCATTGCTTGCTTTGATGGTAGTGCTTGGGCCTTATCGTCGCGGCGAGCGATGGGCGTGGTGGGCGCTGCTGATTTCAATCGGAGTGTCGCAGTTGATGTCTATTCTGCGCGTGCCGATGCTCGGTACGACTTTTGGGACGGGCGCGCCAGCAATGATCCTGGCCTTCACACTGCTCGGCTTGCTCGCGGGCGCGCCAAATTTTTTCAGACGACCTGACACGGCCATTGATGATGTCGAAGTGCGTTGAGTCGAAGCCGCATGATGAAAAGATCATACGGCTTCGACTCAATATCATTACTGGCAGGAGCAGCTATTGTTAGCTGTATTCTTATCGTTGACGGTGTAGGTCTGCCGTTGCGCAGACACCTGAACAGTAGCGCTGCCATTATGAACGCAGGTATTGGCTAAAGCCGTGATGCTGTGACCGGGCGCGTTCGCTTTTAACTCGACCTTACACAATTTCGTGCTCACAGTGCCCCTTCCGGTCAGAGTGAATTTCTTTCTGCAATTGGAAAATCTGTACTCGCCTGTGGTCGAGTTGAATTCAAGCAGGTTGCCGTTGACGTCATCCTGTAAACAGATGTCGAATATCGAAATCTTGCTGACGAAGGCGTCGGCTTGCTCGCCGTTTAGAGTGACCTGAAATGCTCCGGGAGTTGTAGGGAAGGTGGTCGAAAAAGTCTCTCCCGCCACATAAGCATTGCCGCTTGAATCTACCGCTATGGCGTTGCCTATATCCGGCCCCTGAACGTTGTCTGGAGGGATGCTGCCCCCAAGATATGTAGAGTAATCAAATGCCGTCCCGGTTGCGTTCAACTTTGTTACAAAGGCGTCGCCGCTGACCCCGCCGAGGGTTGGTTGCAAGGCTGCCACCGTCGGAAAATCCGTCGAACCGGTAGTGCCTACCACGTAAGCGTTGCCGCCGGAGTCAATCGCAATTCCGCTTCCGGCCTCACCGTCAGAGCCGCCGAGGTATGTCGAATAAATAAGCCCTGTGCCTGCGCTGTTGAGCTTGGTTATAAACGCATCGCCGAATCCGCTGTATGTCTGCAATGCGTTTGCTGTAGGAAAGTTGGTCGAAGATGTCGAGCCTACCATGTAAGCGTTGCCCGAACCATCCACAGCAATGCCCGTACAACTGTCTGAGTTGTCACCGCCGATAAAGGTCGAATAAACGAGCGCGGAGCCATTCTGATTCAGCTTCAACACAAAACCGTCTCTAACCGCGAGATTGCCTGAATAGATCGTAGACGGATTGCCCACATCAATTGCGAGTACATTGGCAAACAGGTTCCCCATCCCGTTATTCATGTTAACCCACGTGTTGCCGCCATTCGTACTTTTGAATATGCCTTCGCCTAAGGTGGCGGCGTATAGCGTGGACGTAGTAACCGGGTCAATGACTATAGCGTGGATTGTAGATCGCGAAATCTGTGTGCGGGTCCAATTCGCTCCGCCATTCGTGCTCTTGTAGACAGCCACGAAAGACCCCGCGTAAAGCGTCTGGGTATTTGTAGGATCAATTGCCAGAGTGTTGACCGGTTGGGAAGTTACGCCGCTGCCGGAAGTTTCCCAGGTATTACCACTATCAAAGCTCTTGAAAACGGCTATATCCCCGCCGACATAAATCGTTGATGGCACAGACGGATCAATCGCTATAGAGTGAATATTGCCAACCGTGAGTCCGGCTAGAATTACAACCGAGCCCCATGTCTGTCCGCCATCTGTGCTCCTGGCTATGCTGTTTCTGAGTCCCGCGTAGACGTTCGCCGGGTTCACAGGGTCAAAGGCAATGGCTTCGGTGTTGAAAGAGGTGACGAGGTTCCAATTCGTTCCGCCATCCGTAGTTTTGAAAATACTACCGGCAAGGGTGGCAGCAAACAGCGTGGCAGGATTTAAAGGATCAATTGCCACCGCATTAATAGTGGTCAAAGAGCCTATCCCGTTGTTAATGGGATTCCAGGTGTTGCCGCCATTCGTGCTTTTGAAAATTCCGCTGCCTACGGTTCCCGCGTAAAGCGTAGAGGTATTAATCGGATCAACGGCCAGAGAATTAATTCCGCCATGCACGGGCAGTCCGTTATTGATGTGTGCCCAGTTGGCCGCTCCATTCACGCTCTTGAAAGCCGTTTTGCCTTTGAAAGCGGGCTGCAAGGCGTTTGCTGTCAGAAAGTCAGGCGAACTTGTTGAACCGGCTACATAAGCATTTCCTGAAGAGTCCGTGGCGACCCCGTTCCCAGAGTCGCGACCAACGCCGCCGAGGTAGCTCGAATAAACAAAAGCCGTGCCCATCGGGTTCAGTTTTGCGACAAAACCGTCCTGCATTCCGCCGAAGACAGGCTGCAAGGCGTTCACTGTTGGAAAGGTGTTCGAAGCGGTAAAACCAGTAACATAGGCGCTGCCTCCCGCATCAACAGCTATGCTCTGCCCTATATCAATTCTGTTGCCGCCCAGCAGTGTGGAATAAATAATGGCCGAGCCGGTTGAATTCAACTTTGTTATAAATACATCGCCAGCGCTGGAAAGGGTTGATTGTATCGGATTCATCAGAGGGAAATCGCTGGAAATTGTCTGGCCCGTCGCGTAAGCGTTACCCGCAGCATCCACGGCAATGCCAAACCCAAAATCAGAACCACTGCCGCTCAGGTAGGTCGAGTAGATGAGCGCCGTGCCTGTGGTATTCAATTTCGTAATAAAAACATCGCCGAAGCCGCCAGCCGTAGGCTGAAAGGAAGCCGTGGTTGGGAAATCGCTCGAAACGGTGAACCCGATAATATAAGCGTTGCCCGAAGTGTCCACGGCAATGCCGTTGCCGGAGTCCTCTTCACTGCCGCCGAGATAGGTTGAATAACTTAACGCAGGATCAATCACCAATGGCTTGCTCGTGTCGTATCGAGCTACTTCAAAGCCTACCTGCTGCGCCCCCTTCATCACGAAACGCGCAGAGATTTCTTTTCTCGTTCCATTCGTTTCTTGATAAGCGACAGGCTTGCGCTGGCGAATCTCGCCCGCAGCCGTGCTCAACACAAGGTCGCCGCGTTTGTCTATTCGGACATGTCGCGCGCCTTCGAAAGCAAGTCTCACGGCCCTCGGATTGGCTCCCGGAGCCACTTTCAAGTCATATTCAAGTTCCCTCTGATTGCCGTAGTAAACGATGTCAACGCCGGGATAGACTTGTTTAAAAAGCGCCTTCGCATAAGTGGCAACTCCTGTGCGCCACTTCTTTGAATCATTTCCGACGAAGTAGTTGACCTTACCCGGCAACTCGTTCACACCTTGCGCGACCGGCGCAGCGCTTGCGCCGACAAGCTTCATTTTCAGTATGGCGAGTTGTGAATCAGGTATTGCGGGATTCAGATTTTCGGTCTCGATCAAATGCGAGTCGCGTTTGTTGGTTTCCGCTCCGACTCGCAATTGAAACACTGCTTCATTGGCAGTCAAGAACATAGTACAGCCGTTGCCGCGCGATACGAATTTCACGCGCGAATCGAACTGGCCTTGATTGGCCTCAAAGCTGATGGGGAGATTGCCATACGATTGACTCGCGCGCGTGCGCGTCGCTTTGTCTGCAAGTTTCGGCGTAGCTGTAACATCAGCGAAGGCCGATGTCGTCGAGCTATTTGAATAAGAACCCGGAAAAATTACCCAGTTCGCGAGAACTATCAGTGCGAGAATAAAAATTCTTATGCGATTGATTGTAATGTACAAATTACTCATATAAAGATTCTCCTGTTTTTATGAAACTATCGTAACCTAAGAGAGGCGCTCGCAACGCTGATGCGCTGCATTAACGTAGGCGAAACGATACGGCTTTTAATTAAAACTGACGAGAAAGTATACCTGCGAGCCGTGCGTGCAACAAGGAATTAATCTGACGAACAGGAGAGGTTATCGAGCTTGTCAGTGTGGCGTCGCGCCTCGCACAATTGACACTCATTCGCGCCGCTCGATATGATCTGATCTCAGTCGATCATGCGGTGCGCCCGGAATCTAGGTTCCGCGTTAATGCGCTTGAATCATACAGTAGAGAGGACAGTTTAATGTTAACCAGGAAAACCGGATTGGTCGTTTTAGCGACTGCATTTCTAACGCTATCGGCCTCGCTTTCAATCGGCTCTGCAAGCAATGGCCTCCAGGCAAGCGCCAAACAAAGCGAGCAGATTTCCGTCGAGCGCATCACACGTCACGTTCAGTTTCTAGCCTCTGACAAATTGCAGGGCCGCCGCACAGGTACGCCCGCCGCAGACGAAGCCGGTCGCTATATAGCCAAAGAGTTTCGCAGTTATGGACTAAAGCCCGCGTCGGGGAATGATTTCCTTCAGCCCTTCACTTTTGTCGCGGGTGTGAAACTTGGGCCGAATAACTCTTTCGAGTTGAAAGGCTCAAACAACGCGCGCCAATACAAAGTGGAGCAGGATTTCATGCCGCTGGCGTTCGCTTCACCGGAGATGGCAACTGGCGAAGTTGTATTTTTGGGCTACGGCATCAGCGCGCCTGCTCTTCAATACGATAACTACGCGGGTGTTGATGCGAAGGGCAAGATCGTAATGATCGTTCGCGGCAGCCCAGATGGCGACAACCCGCACGGTCGCTTCGCCGAATACACTCAACCGGGACTTGAGATTCAGAACAAAACGCTTAAAGCGAGAGAGAAAGGCGCGCGAGGCGTGATCTTCGTCAGCGAAGAGAAAATATTTCAGCACGACAGGCTTTCTCGCCTTCGCCACGATTTGAATTTTTTGGATGCGGGCATACCCGTAATCGTCGTCAGTCGCGAAGTCGCAAACGCTATACTAAATAAACGAAAGTCAACATCATCTGAGACATCTACCGACGCTGTTGAACAAGCGAAAGCGGGAAATTCTACTTTCGCAATCGAAGGCGCTTCGATCTCTTTCAAAGCCGATGTTATGAAGATCAATGGTAATGCCTCGAACGTCGTAGGCATTCTTCAAGGCAGCGATCCGCAACTCGCATCCGAGTATGTCGTCATCGGCGCGCACTATGACCATCTGGGACTGGGCGGGCCTGAGTCATTAGCGGCTGTGCCGGAAGGACAGATTCATCACGGCGCCGACGACAACGCATCGGGAACAACAGGCTTGCTGGAGCTTGCGCGCGTTTTGGCTTCGAGCCGCGAAAAGCCCAAGCGCAGTATCGTGTTCATCGCGTTCTCAGGCGAAGAGCTTGGCCTTCTAGGCTCAGGCGCATACACAAAGACGCCGCTTGCGCCGCTCGCTTCGACCGTCGCCATGCTGAATATGGATATGATCGGTCGCTTGCGAAATAAAGGTCTGTTCGTAGGCGGAGTAGGCACTTCGCCCGTGTGGAAGCCGTTGCTTGAAAAGCTGAACTCTGCGACTGATGCAAAAGCGGGCAGCCCCGAAAATCGCTTTCAAATGAGCTACGGTGAAGACGGCTTTGGGCCGAGCGATCATCAGGCTTTTTACGTGAAAGATATTCCCGTGCTGTTTTTCTTCACAGGCTCGCACGACGATTATCACAAGCCTTCGGACACGGCTGACAAAATAAACGTGGAAGGCTTGAAGCAAATCGCCACTTTCGTAGGCCAGGTGGCCGTTGACGTGGCGAACGAGCCTGCGCGAATCGCCTTCAATCGCGTGAAAGTGCAATCGAAGCCGACAGGCGGCGGGTTTCGAGTTTATCTCGGAACAGTGCCCAATTACTCGGATCAAAGCGACGGCATGAAGTTGGACGGCGTGCGGCCCGGCTCGCCCGGCGAACGCGCGGGTTTGAAGGCTGGCGACATAGTTACCAAGCTCGGCAAGACGCAAATCAAAAACGTCTACGATTACACATACGCGCTCGGCGAATTGCGCCCAAACGAGGAGGTCGAGATAGTGATTCGGCGCGATGGCCGCGAGATGAATTTGAAGGTCACACCTGAAAAAAGACAATGAGAAGGTCGAATTTCAGATTCGAGACTCATACTGGAGAACAGCGAATATGTTACTAGACGGAAAGACCGGCATCGTGTTTGGAGTCGCAAACAAACGCAGCCTTGCGTGGGCCATCGCTCGACGCGCGGCTGAAGAGGGCGCGCGAATCGCGCTGACATATCAGGGCGAACGGCTCGAAGAAAACGCGCGCGAGCTTGCAGCCACACTCAAAGACCCGCTCGTGTTGCCGTGCGACGTGACCAAAGACGAAGATATAGAATCGGCGTTCGCGCGTGTGCGAGAAGAATTCGGCGGGCTGGATTTTGTAGTTCACGCCGTAGCATACGCGCTCAAAGAAGAACTCGAAGGCGATTATGTTAACACCTCGCGCTCTGGTTTCAGTCTGGCGCAAGACATCAGCGTTTACTCGCTTACGGCCATCGCTCGCCATGCCGCGCCGCTTATGGAAGGCCGCGCGAGCAGCATATTGACGCTAACTTATCTTGGCGGCGAGCGCGTAATTCCCGGCTACAATGTGATGGGCATAGCAAAAGCCGCGCTCGATATGAGCGTGCGGTATCTGGCTTCCAATCTCGGCCCGAAAGGCATTCGCGTAAACGGTCTCTCGGCTGGCCCGATCAAGACGCTGGCATCGGCTGGCATCGGCGGGTTCTCAAAAATCCTCGAACACATGCGCAACCATGCCCCGCTGCGGCGAAACGTAGATCAAGCGGAAGTGGCTGATGCCGCGCTTTTTCTGCTCTCGAATATGTCGCGCGGCGTGACAGGCGAAATCCTCCACGTAGATAGCGGATACAACATTATGGGGATGTAACTGCCTACCGTAATCGCGCATCCGGCGGCCAGATGTACTTATGGAGTTGTAGCTGAAAGCGTGCTTGCAGTCTGTCTTCGAGCATCCATTCAACCACTTGCTGCGGCTCTATCATTGCGAATGCAGTCGAGATCAAAATCTTTACGCGGTCTTCAAGTCCGTGTTCGCGTATGGTGCTGCGAGTCCATTCGTAATCTCTGCGGTCAGCTATCACAAACTTTACTTCATCAATAACGCGCAGATGTTCGAGGTTCGTCCAGAGATTTTTTTCACACTCGCCTGATGCCGGGCATTTCAAGTCGAGGATGCGAATCACTCGCGGGTCGAGGCGAGATATATCGCGGTGCCCGCCCGTTTCAATCAAGACTGTATACTCGCGATCAGCGAGTCTTGTCGCAAGCTCGTAGATGTCGGATTGCAAAAGCGGCTCGCCGCCCGTCAACTCGACCATACGGCAGTCAAGCTTTTCTACTTCTGCCATTATCTCGTCTATCGTCATCCGAACGCCGCCCGTGAAAGTGAACTCCGAATCGCACCAACTGCATCGCAGATCGCATCCGGTCGTGCGAACAAATACGCACGGCAAACCGGCGTAACTCGATTCGCCCTGTATGCTCTTATATATCTCTGTTATTCGCATAAGTCTTTTGCCGCACCATTCTATCCCGATTCGCCTCTGATTAAGAATGAAATCGCAAGACGCTCAGTGATGGTTGTAGTGAAATGACCGAAGTTAGGTGTGACTCTAAAGTCAATATGACCGATAAGCGGAACTTTCATTATAAAACGAATCGAGCATGACGAAGCTATTAGCCAATAACAATCACTGCCTCTTATGCAGCCAAGCTACTGTCGTTATTGGGAAAAATCGATTTTTAGCTGCAATCTTCTCCGCCCTTTGCCCAGAGCTGTTCCGAGCTTTCATAAGCATTGGCACACGTATTGAATTAGGGTCTATCGAGCTTCCAGCTTTTACGTATGCCGCAATCATTAGAGTATGACGGCTAACCACAAATCAAAACTGTGAAGCTATATGAAAAAAGGGAAACAACTACGAGCCACGCGGTTTGGGTTCGAACGAACAAGGGAAAACCGGGGAATCGCCCGGCTTGTCAGTTCTAGCCGGGCCAACCCTTCGCTTACAAGCGCACCCCAGATCTCGAAACCACTCTATATGAGAGATCGAAACAGCGCTTCGCAGTTTTCTTAATAGAACTGAAGGAAAGACCCTATGAGAAGAAAGAAGTTTATCGTCCGCTTGCTGATAACCTCACTGTTGCTATTTCTCTCGATGGCAAACATTCAGCTTGGGCGACTCTTTGACGCGACAAGTCACGCTGGAGCATCAAAGACAAAGCAACCGTCAGGTGGATTAAAAGAAAAACTGTCAGGTGAATTGAGCGACGTAGTTGCTAAACAAGCAAATGAGCGTGTCCGCGTCATTATTCGAACCAACCCGGTTGTGAGCAAAGCGTTTTCGACTGCTATCGGCCTTTCGGGCGGCAGGGTAAACAAAAGCTTTAGAAATCTGCCCGTCTTTGCCGTTGAGCTTCCGGCGGTCGCAGTCAGGAATATATCGCTGCTCAATGACGTAAAGTATGTTTCGCTCGACAAATCGCTCACAGTAACAGGCCACCTTGAAACCGCAACAGGAACAGATCAGGCAAGAAATTATTCATCAGGTGGCGGCGGCGCTATAGATGGCTCAGGCATAGGCATAGCCATACTCGATTCTGGCATTGATCCTTCTCATCATGCTTTCCTCGGCCCGAACTCGACATCACGAATCATTGCCAACGTTGATTTCACAGGCGAAGGCAGAACGGACGATCCTTACGGACATGGCACTCACGTAGCAGCGATAGCCGCGGGTAATTCTCACGTATCGGAAGGCGCGTACACAGGGATTGCGCCGGGCGCAAACTTGATCAATGTTCGCGTGCTCGGCTCAGAAGGTCAGGGGACAACTTCCGACGCGCTCGCAGGCATAGACTGGTGTATAACGAATAAAAACGCCTACAACATCCGCGTGCTCAACATGAGTTTCGGAGCGGTGGCGATTGATTCATACGCGAACGACCCGCTCTGCCTTGCCGTGAGACAGGCCTTTAACGCAGGTCTGGTCGTTTGCGTAGCAGCGGGAAATCTCGGCAAAGACGAAAACGGAGACAAAGTCTACGGAGCGATTCACTCGCCCGGCACAGAGCCATCTGCAATTACAGTCGGCGCGACGAACACGCACGGAACGGATGCGCGCACTGATGACAACGTAGCGTCATACAGCTCTCGCGGGCCGACCAGAGGCTACTACACGGATGAAAACGAAGTAAAGCATTACGACAATCTCATCAAACCCGACCTTGTAGCGCCGGGCAATAAGCTCATAGATGCCAAATCGCCGGGCAATCATATTGTCACAAACAATCCTGCACTTGACGCGAACATAAGCTCGTACGTCGCTCACCAGATGATGTATATGAGCGGCACGTCGATGGCGACGCCTGTCGTCGCAGGCGCTGTAGCATTGTTATTGCAACGCAATT
>DATEKX010000823.1:0-4728 GCA_035277165.1 Blastocatellia bacterium
TTCTTCGATATTGAAGATGTCTGCGAGCTTGCGATTATACTGATCGCCCCAGAGGTGTGATCCGTCCGAAGTGTCAACAAGCTCGACCTTGATGATGAGCGTATCGCCGCGTTGAAACATTCTGCCCGTAAGCACTGCGCGCACGCCTAAATCGTGACCGGCCTCTTTGGGGTCAACCTCTTTGCCTTTGTAGCGAAATACCGTGCTGCGCGCCATGACGCGCAGCTTTGGAAGCTGCGACAGATTATTGATGATGCTTTCTGTGATGCCGTCTGAAAGATATTCCGTGTCCGGGTCATCGCTTGAGTTTGCGAGCGGAAGTATCGCAAGCGAATCAATGGTCTTGCGCGAGCGCGAACGCCGCGCAGCCGGTGAAGCGCCGGTCGGAACAGCATTCAAGGTTGATGTTGACAGCGCGCCGCTATCAAGGTCGCGCCGCAGATTGCGAAGATCGGTTGCGACTTCGCGGGCCGATTGATAACGGCGCTCGCGGTCTTTCTCAAGGCATTTGCGCGCGATGCGTTCCAACTCGGCTGGCACGTTGTAATTGAACCTGGAAACCGGAGGCGGCTCCTGATGAATGATGTTGTCTATGATTTCAGTCGGGCTGTTGCCGCCGAACGGCAGCCGCGCCGTCAGCATTTCGTAGAGCACAACGCCCAACGAGAAAAGATCAGTGCGATGATCCACGTCCCGGCCAAGCGCCTGTTCGGGCGACATATACGAAATAGTTCCGAGCACTATGCCTGCGGCTGTCTGCTGGCCGAGCGGAACTGTGAAGTCACTGCTATCGGTCGTGGAGCGAGCTTCCAAAACTTTCGCCAGCCCGAAGTCGAGCATCTTCACAAGACTGCGCGAATTGATCATCAGGTTCGAGCCTTTGATGTCGCGGTGAACTATGCCGAGGGTGTGCGCTTCGTCGAGCGCATCACTGATCTGCGTCGCAATATGGATTGTTTCGCGCGCATCCATCATACCGCGCTCGACTCGACGCGAAAGCAGTTCGCCTTCGACGTATTCCATCACGATGAACATGATCTGGTCGTGCTCGCCTATGTCGTAGATGGCCGCGATGTTCGGCGTGCGCAGGGCGGATGCGGCGCGAGCTTCCTTGAGAAAGCGCGCGCGGCGATCCGGGTCGTATTGATAGGAGGCGGGAAGGAATTTGAGCGCGACCTGGCGACCGAGCCTCGTGTCTTCCGCAAGATAGACCTCGCCCATGCCGCCCTCGCCGAGCTTTCTCAGAATGCGATAATGTGAAATTGTTTCTGAAATCACAGGGTTCTCGCTGTTACCATGCAGAGCATCGCGACGTTCGTAGAGATCAGCCACAGTCATCATCCTCTACATATACGCATCATTCGTCGCCAATGGTTTTCTTGGCCGTAACAGGCGATTGCTCTTCTTCGCTTTCTTTCTCTGCGCGCGCAGATGGAATATGCACATGAGTCAACGCTTTATTGAACATTTCTTTGCCTTTAGCGATCAACTCTTTTTCTTCGTCGGTTTCGGAAAAGAACTCTTTGTTTTCTTCGATCACCCTTCGCTCGAAGCGGCTTATGACGTAAACGGTGGCGATTATGATGAGCCCCACAAGCAAGACTATCTGAACCTTATGCAAATCGCCTATCAGCGTTTCAACGCCTGTGGCGAACGTGAAGCCGAGTCCTTCGAGCACGCCGACCCAGACGGCGCAGCTTGCCAGCGTCAACAACGCGAATTTCCAATAGCCAAACTGAGCCAGCCCCCAGAATATCGCGCTCGCCGTCCTGAGTCCGTAAACGTATTTCACAATGAAGACGGACAATATGCCGAACCTGTTCATCAGTTTTTCTATTCGCGACTTGGCTTTGAGAAATATATTCAACTGAAGCGCTTTCGTGCGAAATCGCGCGCCGATCATATAACTGATCGAATCGCCTACGAAGCCGCCAGCCGCGCCGACCAAAAGCGCTTCTTCGATGCTGAACAAACCTGCTCTCGCAAGCACGCCCGCAAACAATAGCGTCAGATCGCCTTCAAGCATGGTGCCGAAAAATACAGCCCATAACCCGTACCTTTGAAGTAGCTCGTACATTATTTCAATATTTAAAATCTCTAGTCATTCTCTTGGGCGTGTGGATTTTAGCAAAGAGCGCCAAAATTGACATCCCTTTCGTGCCTTTGTTATTCTGAAATTTCCGGTACTATCTAACAACCGAACTTATGACTACCAGCAAGACACAAGATTCCGTCTTCATCGGCATTGATCTCGGCGGCACTACGCTCAAAGGCGCGCTCGTCAATGCTTCCGGCGAAATGCTCCACGAGATTCGTCTTGACACCGAACAGCAAAGCTCGAAAGCGCTGCTTAATCAAATCATCGAATCGGCCTGCGGATTGCGCGACCACGAACGCGCCGCAGGCCGCGCCGCAGCCATAGGCATAGGCATTCCCGGACTCGTCAATCGAAAGACTAACCGCATCGAGGTCATGCCGAACCTGCCCAATCTTTCGGGCATAAATATTATCGAAGAGCTTGCGCGCGAATTGAACATGCCGGTCGTCCTCGATAACGACGCAAACGCGGCTGCCTATGCCGAGCTTCAAGTCGGGGCGGCGCGCGGGCGGCGAGACGTTTTTTTCGTGACGCTGGGAACGGGCATCGGCTCCGGGTTGATAATCAACGGCAATATATTTCGCGGGGCCGCCGGGTTTGCAGGCGAATTCGGGCACATGACGATTGACCCCGAAGGCATCGAATGCGCCTGCGGCAACATCGGTTGCCTTGAAACAATCGCATCGGGGCCGAACATCGTCCGCCGAACACGCGAACGACTTTATCGCGACCGCACCTCTTCTCTTTCGAGGCTGGCGATTCCGCGCGACCGCGAATTCACCGCAGAAGACATAGCCCGCGCCGCCCGCGAAAGCGATGAAATGGCGCAATTGATGATGGAACGCACAGGAATGTTTCTGGGCATAGCGCTGGCCGCCGTGATCAATCTTCTGAACGTCGAAATGGTAGTGATGGGCGGCGGCGTGATGGAAGCGGGCGATTTGATTTTGAAGCCGACCATAAAAGAGACTCGCCGCCGCGCCTTTCCGCCCTCGTTCGACAGTTGCGATATAGTCATCGCCGAACTCGGCCCGCAAGCCGGAATGATCGGCACGGCGCTTCTCGCACGCGATCAAGCTGAATAATGGTTTATGGTTTCTGGTTCGGATTCGTGTAAACTAGAAGCTTGAAAGTTGGAATCAGAAACTATCACCATGACTGATCGTTTACAGATAAGAAATTTTTCGATCATCGCGCACATAGATCACGGCAAGAGCACGCTCGCCGATAGATTGCTCGAAGCAACGGGCGCGCTCTCCGAACGCGAAATGAGCGAGCAGGTGCTCGATGCGATGGATCTTGAGCGCGAGCGCGGCATCACCATCAAAGCTCACGCAGTTCGCCTGAACTACAAAGCGCGCGACGGGCGGGATTATCTGCTCAACCTCATAGACACGCCGGGTCATGTTGATTTCTCTTACGAAGTCTCAAGGTCGCTGTCGGCCTGCGAAGGCGCGCTGCTCGTCGTAGACGCTTCGCAAGGCGTAGAGGCGCAGACGCTTGCCAATACTTACCTCGCGCTCGACCACAACCTTCATCTCATCCCTGTCATAAACAAGATTGATCTTCCCGGCGCAGAGCCTGAGCGCGTTCAAGAAGAAATCGAGCACACAATCGGGCTTGAAACGGACAACGCTTTGTTGATCTCGGCCAAACAGGGATTGGGCATCGGAGAAGTGCTCGAAGCCATAGTGCGCGAAGTGCCGCCGCCCGCAGGCGACAGCCTTGCGCCGCTCAAGGCGCTGATCTTCGATTCGTGGTTCGATAGCTATAGAGGCGTAGTCGTCTTGATGCGCGTGATTGACGGCGTTATTCGTCCCGGCATGCGCGTTCGATTGATGGACGCAGAAAAAGATTATCAGGTGGACGCGCTCGGCGTGCTGACACCGAAGCCGCGCGAGATAGACCGTCTCAGCGCGGGCGAAGTCGGGTTCTTCACCGCTTCGATCAAGACAGTCGCAGATGTCGAGATAGGCGACACTGTGACAGAAGCCGCGCGCCCGACCGAAACCCCATTCCCCGGGTTCAAGCGCATCAAGCCGATGGTCTTCGCAGGTCTTTATCCTGTCGAATCGAACAAATATGAGGAACTGCGCGACGCGCTCGATAAGTTGAGGCTGAACGATTCGTCGTTTTTCTACGAGCCTGAAGCGTCAGCCGCGCTCGGCTTCGGATATCGCTGCGGCTTTCTGGGCTTGCTGCACATGGATATAGTTCAAGAGCGATTGGAGCGCGAGTTCGATCTTGAGCTAATCACGACGGCTCCGACTGTTCGCTATCGCGTGACGACGACAGCAGGCGAAGTGATGGAGATTGACAGCCCGTCGCGACTGCCCGACCCCGGCAAGATAGAAAAGATCGAAGAGCCTATGATCCGCGCTATGATAATGAGCAGTGACGATTATGTCGGGCCGCTTTTCGCACTGCTTGAAGAGAAGCGCGGCACGCAACTCGGGTTCGAGTATCCAGCGCCCAAGCGAGTGCTGTTGACTTACGAGTTGCCGCTGGCCGAGATAATGTTCGACTTTTATGATCGGTTGAAAACGGTCTCGCGCGGCTATGCGTCTTTCGATTACGATTTGCTGGGCTATCGCGAAGGCGACCTTGTAAAGCTCGACATGCTGGTCGCT
>DATEKX010000824.1:0-7297 GCA_035277165.1 Blastocatellia bacterium
CCCGATTTCAAATTCCTCGCAGAAGCGTACTGGGACAAAGAGCAACAGCTTCATGAACTCGGCTTCGATTTATCATATGAAAAGAAAGTTTATGACGGGCTGGTCGCGCGTAACGCTCAATCGGTCACTGAGCGCTTAATCAGAGGGACAGAGGCGCTCGGCAGTTCGCTTTATTTCATTGAGAACCACGACGAGCCGCGCGCCGCTTCTGTATTCAATCATTCACATAATCTGGCGGCAGCGGCGTTGATTCTTTCGCTGCCCGGTTCAACCCTGATTCACGATGGGCAGATGGAAGGTAGACACGAAAAGCTGCCTGTTCAAAGAATTGTCCCGCTCGTTGACGAGCCTGTTGACTTGAGGTTGAAACAGTCTTATTCAGAGATACTCAAACTCACATCCGAAGATGTTTTCAAGCGCGGAGATTTCCAACTCTTTGACACCAGTGTTTATGGCGTGGTCGCATTCATCAGGCGAAACGCAGAACGAACGGTTGTTTATCTCGGGCAGATTTCCGACGCGTGGCACAAGTTTAATTCCGTGCCTATTGACCTCACACCTGTTGCGCGAGCTTTGGCCGCCGAATCCAGCCTACATCTCACAAACCTGCTCACCTCTTCATCAATCACGATTGAAGGCAACAACGGTGTGTTTCACGTACAACTCAATCAACTGGCCGTTGAGACGGAAAACAACTTCTGTTTGCTCGAAGCGCGAAATTAGCCTTTCTTGACAAGGTCGGATGTGGGGATTATAGTCGCCATTTATGCCGAAGAAGTATTTTCATAACAGTGAAACAAGGCCGCGAGTGCACAGCACGACCATACTTTCCGTGCGAAGGAATAATCAGGTTGTCGTCGCAGGCGATGGCCAGGTCTCGTTTGACAAGATCGTGATGAAATCAGGCGCACGCAAAGTCCGCCGACTCTACAACGACAAAATCATCGCAGGGTTTGCAGGCTCAACCGCCGACGCGTTCACACTGTTCGCGAGATTCGAGGCGAAGCTTGAACAGTATCACGGCCAGTTGCAGCGCGCCGCAGTCGAGCTCGGCAAAGAGTGGAGAATGGACAAATACCTGCGCCACCTCGAAGCGCTGTTGATAGTGGCAGACGACAAGGCTTCGCTTGTGCTTTCAGGCGGAGGCGATGTGATAGAGCCTGATGATGGCGTGGTAGCCATAGGGTCGGGCGGCCCTTATGCCACGGCAGCCGCGCGCGCGTTGCTTCGCAACACAGAGATGTCCGCAAAAGATATCGCCATAGAAGCGATGAAGATCGCCGGTGAAATTTGCATCTACACCAATTCAAATCTTGTGATCGAAGAGATATAATCTTTATCGTAAATGGGCGGTCTCAAAGATCGCTTTCGAGATATTATCATGGTCATTTATTTATCAGGTGAAGTGAAAGATGTTCCCCGGCTCGACGAGATGACTCCGCGCCAGATCGTCGAAGAGTTGAACAAGTATGTCGTCGGCCAGCACGCCGCAAAGCGTGCCGTCGCAATTGCTCTTCGCAATCGCATTCGCAGGCAGAAATTGCCTACGGACATGGCCGAAGATGTCATACCGAAGAACATCATCATGATCGGTTCGACCGGCATCGGCAAAACAGAGATTGCCCGCCGCCTTGCGCGGTTATCGAATTCGCCTTTCTTGAAAGTCGAAGCGTCGAAGTTTACCGAAGTTGGTTATGTGGGCCGCGATGTCGAATCAATGATCCGCGATTTGGTCGAGATCGGCATTGACCTTGTGCGCGAAGAGAAGATTACTGAGATCGCCGACAAGGCAGAGCAAAACGCCGAAGAGCGAATACTGGATTTGCTGCTGCCGCGAACCAAACAAGTCGAAGAACCGGCGGAAGGCGATTCTTCCCTTGAAGCTTTCGAGCGCACACGCGAAAAATTGCGCCAGCAGTTGCGCGAAGGCCGATTGAACGCGCGCATAGTCGAGCTTGAAACACAGGAACGATCCGGGCCGGGACATTTTGAAATCTACACGCCGCAGGGCATCGAAGAGATGGACATAAACCTGCGCGACATGTTCCCTAACATGTTCGGGAACCGGCCTAAGATGCGCAAGATGCGCGTTGATGAGGCGATGGAATACCTGACTCAAGAGGAAGAGCAAAAGCTGATTGACATGGATCAGGTTGCGCGAATGGCCATCGAGCGCGTCGAATCATCAGGCATCATATTCCTCGATGAAATTGACAAGATCGCGGGGCGCGAGGGAGGACAAGGGCCGGACGTTTCGCGCGAAGGCGTGCAGCGCGACATCCTGCCAATAGTCGAAGGCACAACCGTCAACACCAGATACGGCATGGTGAAAACCGATCATATACTGTTCATCGCGGCTGGCGCGTTCCACGTATCAAAGCCGTCGGATCTGATACCGGAACTTCAAGGCCGTTTCCCAATTCGCGTCGAGTTGAAGCCTCTGACCGTCGAAGATTTCAAGCGCATACTCACAGAGCCCAAGAACTCGCTCACGCGACAATACGAAGCTCTGCTCGGCACCGAAGGCATCAACATCAAATTCACCGAAGAGGCCATTGACTCCATCGCGCGATTCGCGTTTTCCGTAAACGAGCAAACCGAAGACATAGGCGCGCGGCGGCTTCACACCATCATGGAAACGCTGCTGGACGAGTATTCATTTGAAGGCCCCGACCTGAAAGAAAAGGACGTAGTGGTTGACGCAACCTACGTTCAAAAACAACTGGCGGATATAGTAAAGAACGAAGACCTCAGCCGGTATATACTGTGAAGCTCAAGCAGCGAGATGTTGGCTCTCTCATCTGCGCCGTGCTCATCTTATCGGCTTGCGGCAAAGTCGGCGCGCCGGTTCCGCCTGAGCGTATCACTACTCGAACATCCGATCTTTCAGCCATTCAGCGCGGCGGCAAAATCGTCCTTTCATGGCCTGCTCCTCCGCTAGGCGTTCAAGAATCGAGCCGCTCTTACATTGCGCGAGCAGATGTTTATCGCCTGGACGAACAGCGAGATCAGGAGCCTGTGCTCGACCCTGACGATTATGAAGAATTGGCGCAGGTGATTGGCTATCTCGACCGCGCGACGATTGAAGCTCAGATCAAACAACTGGGGCATCTGGAATTCAACGACGCCGTGAATCTGGGCGATGCAAAAGCGCTTGCCAACCGTAGACTGCGCTATGCCGTGCGCTATTTAAACAAGCGCGATCAAGCTTCTACGTTTTCAAACACTGTGGCGCTTGAACCGTCGCCCGGCATCGCGCTTCCGCCCGGTGGATTAAAAATTACAGATCAGAAACAAGATCAGGTCACTCTTTCATGGAGCGTGCCTGAAACGAATGTTGACGGTTCGCAACCTGCAACGGTTGTCGGCTACAACATCTATCGCCGCAACGCGAAGAAGAACGCGACGGGCGGCCCGCTCAACTCCGAGCCGCTTGCCGACACAACTTTCGTTGATAGTAAGTTTCAATACCAGATGGATTATGTCTATTTCGTTCGCGCGCTTTCGCAAGGCGCAAACGGATTGATCGAAAGCGCGGATGGCGCGCCGCTCGCCTTCACGCCCGTTGATACGTTCCCGCCTTCAACGCCTGATCCGGTCACGCTCGCATCTTCCAACGGAACTATCAGTCTGTTCTGGCCCAGCAGCCCTGAGCGCGATGTAGCCGGATATAATGTTTATCGCGCAAGCACAGCCTCTACGCCCGACAAAGATTGGATGAAACTGACCGCTCAACCCATCACGACTGTGACTTATCGCGATGACCGCGTGACAATTGATCAGGTTTACTACTATAAAGTTTCTGCGGTTGACCGCTTCAACAATGAGAGCAAGTCGTCGCGTGTCGTAAGCGAGACTGCGCATCCATAGCTGGCGCAAGCAACACCTGAACTGTTAATTTAGCTGAAAGCAATCATTCAAATCTCCGGGAGGGAACTCGATGAGTTTGAGGCGCGTAGTTGTCACAGGACTTGGAGCTGTCAGCCCAAACGGCATAGGTCGAGAGGCATATTGGAAAGCAACTGCAAACGGAGTGAGCGGCACAGGGCCGATCACTCTCTTTGATGCGTCCAAGCTCTCGTGCAAGGTCGCAGCCGAAGTCACCGATTTTGACTTCGACCGTTACATCTCCAAAAAAGACAAAGACCGTGTGCAGCGCGCAGTGCCTATGGCGTTCTTTGCCACCGAAGAAGCTGCCGAAGACGCGGGGCTGAACTTTGAAAACCTTTCAGAGCTTGAGCGCGAAGGCGTGGGCGTAGTAATCGGCACAGGCGCGGGCGGCATAGAGTTCGCCGAGCGACAGTACAAACAATATTACGACCGAGGCGACCACGATGCCGCTTATCGCCGCGTCAGCCCTTATTCAATCGTCGCATCATTCGTCGGAATGCTTTCAAGCGAAATCAATATGCACTTTCGACTTCACGGCATGAGCCATGTTGTTTCGACCGGCTGCACAAGCTCGACCGATGCAATGGGCTATGCTTGGAACAGTATTCGACTCGGACAGATCGACACGATAGTTTCAGGCGGAGTCGAAGCCTGCATCACGTTCGGGCTGATGACCGCTTTCTGCCGAATGGGAACCGTCACGACGAAATGGAACGAGCAACCCGCTCGCGCATCACGCCCGTTCAACGTTGATAGAGACGGCTTCGTATTAGGCGAAGGCGCATGGATTTTAATTTTTGAAGAGCTGGAACATGCGCTTCGACGCGATGCTAAGATTTACGCTGAAGTGGTCGGCTACGCTTCGACTTGCGATGCTTATCATCGCGTGCAGATTGCGCCCACAGGACATGACGCAGCGCGAGCGATGCGAATGGCGGTCGAAGGCGCGGGCCTTACAATGCAGGAGATTGATTACCTCAACCTGCACGGCACTGCGACAAAAATAAACGACCGCACCGAATCTGCAGCCGTGCGAATGGCTTTCGGCGACTACGCGCGACAGATTCCCGCCAGTTCCACAAAATCAATGATCGGCCACCCGCAAGGAGCGTCAGGCGCGGCCAGCGTCGTGGCTACGCTGATGGCCATGCAACACGGGTTTGCGCCTCCCACCATCAACGTCGAATCGCCCGATCCTGATTGCGATCTGGATTATGTGGCGAATACTGGCCGCGAAGTTCGCATTGATACGGCGCTGTGCAATTGCATAGCATTCGGCTCGAAAAACTCTGCACTGGTCTTCAAGAGATATGAGCATTAGAAAAGCTGTCTCTTCGTTCGCGTTTCATACGCCGCATTGTAATACAGCCACGAATTGTACGAATGTTTACGAATAAGCACGAATTATTTGTAAATATTCGTGCAATTCGTGGCCGATTCAATCCTCCGGTTCTCGGCACGCCTGTTGCACCAAAAACTCGCAAGAGATATTCACTCGGACGCCTGATCAATCAAGAATGGAGGTTGCAGAAATGAGATTGAGATTAGCATCTTTGTCCTTATTAATTGCGCTCGTGATTTTCTCAATAGTTGGCGCGCGGGAACAGACGAGCGCATCGCAAGAGATCGCAACGGCCAACGTAACGACAAATAAGGATGCAAGCAATCCGGGTCAGGCAACAGCTCGCTACAGAATCGTGCCCGATCAGAGCCAATTTATGGTCGAAGCATATTCCGGCGGACTGCTCTGGTTTATGGGGCACACTCATCACTTTGCAGTCAGAAATTTCACAGGCGAAGCGCAGGTTTCTCCTGAAATGCTTGAACCGGCTTCGCTGCAGCTCACAGTCAAAACAAATTCGCTCGAAGAAACAGGAAAAGATTTTACAGAAGAGCAGAAAAAGATAATCAACGAAGGCGCGCGCAAAGAAGTGCTTCAAGCCGATAACTATCCTGAGATTACTTTCAAGAGCACCGAAGTCAAAACGAAAAAAGGCGGTGGCGATAAGCTGGATGTTGAGATTGGCGGCGACCTGACTCTGCACGGCGCGACTCATCACATAACAATTCCTGCGCGAGTGACATTCAACGGAGATTCTTTTCGCGCAAGAGGAGAGTTTTCAATCAATCGCAGCGATTATGGAGTGAAAACACATTCAATCAAAGGCGGGCTGGTTCGAGTCAGAGACAAGGTGAAATTCACCTTCGATATTCTGGCAAATAAATCTTGAGCGTCTTTGAAAGCGAACAAGGAGGTTAATGGTTATGTTAGAGCAAAGAACGATTCAGCAAACCGATTATAATTGGCAATCCGAAGCGCGAGTCGAGCATCCGGCTCACCGCGAATGCGCTTATGCACTGTTGCGTTCGACTTTGGGCATTGTGTTTCTGGTTGCGGGCATCGGTAAATTCATGATGGGCATCGGCGCTTTCGTAGCCCATCTGCAGGAACCTGTTGCGGGCAAGCTCCCGGCGGCGCTGGTCGCGGCTTTTGGTTACGCGCTGCCTTTTTTGGAAGTAGCAATAGGTTTGATGCTGGTGGCTGGTCTGTTCAATTACTTCGGTTCAGTGCTGGCCGGGCTGTTGATGATTGCGCTGATATTCGGCAAGTTGATCGAAGGCGATGCCGCTACTGTAGGGCACAACATGTTATATTCAGTGATAATCTTTTTGCTGATATGGTTCGCCGATTACAACGGCTATTCGCTTGATAGGCTCATGCATGGTAGAAAAGGCGTTCATTGAGCTTTGCGCCGTTAAAAGACAAATCGCCGTGAAAATTTCTTTGCGGCGATTTGTCTTTATTCAATACGTGGCGTCATAATTCAATACTGAGCTTTCAAGCCAATCTGCGCGCTGCTGGAGGGTTTCAACTCTCTACGCAGCCTGACAATGCTGGCACGCGCTTTGCCGAAATATAAAAACAGAATGGAGAGGCGATGAAACGAAGATTGATGTTCTTAATATTTGCGCTTGCGGTTGTCTCGTTCGGTTGTTCGGGCGACGGCAAAGAGTCCAGCGGCTTAAAGCCCGCGGCGGAAGTTCAAAAAGAAGACGGCTCGATTGTAGCTGTCAGCACAGGGCAGAACGGGATTAAGTCGGAGTCGAGGACGTTCCCCACAGGCGATGTCTCTCGCGCAACTCGCATCACTTACCCTGATGGCAAACGCAGGGCGCTCGTCGAATTTCGAGAGGGCGGGCGATCAGTAGAATTAAAAGAGCAGAATGATGTTGATAATCTTATGGAAGCTTCTGCCGACAGCATAAAAGATGCGGCGACGAAAACTTGGGACGCAACAAAAGCAGTTGGCGAGAAGATAGGCGATAAGACGGCTGATGCGGCGAAAGAAGTGAGCGACAAAACAAAGAGTGGTGCAGAAGCAACAAAAGATGCCGCTGCCGATGC
>DATEKX010000825.1:0-5138 GCA_035277165.1 Blastocatellia bacterium
AAGGCCGCTTGTAAAACTAACCCTACCCCTCTGCTTGCTCACCCTCGCCGGTTGCCGCATCAGCCCCGCTCAAACCTTCAATCTCTAATGTTTCAATTTCAGTGGAAGCTATTACAAGATCAAGGGCTTTGCGGTTTCTGACCTGCAATTTGATACTATCGAGAGCCCCTTCCTTTGTCAAGCGTGCCTTCAGAGCGTCTACTGTCTGATTCATGTTCGCGGCGTAGTGTTCAATCTCGTGATTTAACTCTTCTTCACTGACTTCGATATTTTCGACTTCGGCGATGCGGTCGAGAATAAAAGTGCCGCGCACTTCGCGCTCGGCGCGTTCGCGCTGGCCCTCGCGTATGCCTTCCCAGTCAATCTGCAATTTGCGCGGGTCCATGCCCTGACTGGCAAGCTGGCTCACCAGTGTATTCAACCGCGAATCCATCTGTTTCTCTACGACGAATTCGGGAACGGGGAAACGATTGCGATCGACGAGCGCTTCCATCACAGTCGAGCGAAATTCGGATTCAGTCCTGTTTTCCGCCTCGCGTTCAAGCGTCGAGCGAATATGCGCGCGCAACTCGTCGAGCGTTTTGAAATCCTCGCCAACGCTTTGAGCGAACTCGTCATCGGCTGCGGGCAATTCTTTGACGCGCACTCCAGTCACATCAGCAGTGTAATCGAAACGGCGACCGGCGAATCGTTCAGGCTTGTAATCTTCAGCATACGTGACGCTGAAGGTCCTGGTGTCGCCGGGGCGGGCGTCTGTGAGCGCTTCCGAGAATTCTTTGAGCACTCCTTCTCCGCCTATCTCTATCTCCATGTCTTCCTGCTTGACCTCTTCGTCCTCCGGCTTGCTTTGTTCGGCCTGCTGCTCTTCGGCTTCGGCATTATCTGCTGCCGGTTCCGGGCGGCCAGTCAAAGTAGCGGTCACTATGTCGCCCGCTTGAGCGCCCCGATCTTCGACGGGCACAAGTTCGGCCTGCTGCCCGCGCAAACGCTCGACGGTCTGATCAACGTCTTCGTCTCTTATTTTGTAGACGCGCTTTTTGAGCGGAAGCTCTTTATAGTTAGACAGATTAATTTCCGGTTTGACTTCGATTGTGAAGGTCACATCTATTGATTCATCATCGCCGAATTTCAGATCTTCAATGGCAGGCTCGCCTATGACTTTCAAATCCTTTTCGCGTATGGCATCGCCGAGCGTGTGCGGCAAAAGATGCGCGAGAACCTCGTCGCGCAGTTCTTTGCGGAAGCGAGTTTTGACGACGGACTTGGGCACGTGGCCGCGACGGAAGCCGGGAATATTGACCTGGCGAGCAAGGTTGGTCGCAACTTTTTCAGTCTCTTCGCGAACGATTTCGCCGGGTATTTCGATTCGCAATTGTTTCTTGCATTGTTCCTGATCGGTAACGGTTATATTCATAATTGGTCATTAGTCAGTGGTCATTATAATGCCGGGGGCGGGACTTGAACCCGCACGCCTTGCGGCACAGGCTTCTAAGACCTGCGTGTCTGCCAGTTCCACCACCCCGGCTCTGATGGCTGAGCGATCTCATGGTTTCAATTTCTCGCATCAGCGAGACAATTAACATAATCGAAACCAGAGTCCATTTGCAACTTCTACTTAATATATGATTGGCCGCACAGGTAGGATTCACCGCATAGACGCAGAGATTACGCAGAAGAAGATATTAACCTCTGCGCCCTTCTCGTTCTCCGCGCCCCTGCAGTGAATTTTTCTCTTAGCGCAATACTAAGAACAGGCGTTGACGCCCGGAATGAGCGGTCTGACGTAAGCGCCTTGTGTGTCTTCATAGGGAAACACGTGGTTTGTCACAAGCGTATCTACGCGAAGTCCCGACGGCAGAGGTATGAATCCCATACCGCCGCTGACTACCATCGGATTGAATGTTGACTTCAAGTCGTTTGGTTTCGGATTTGGCTCGACCGACGTATCGAGGACGAATCCCGGGCCTGCCAGAAAAGCGTCGAACGAGAGCGCATCAGAAGCCGGTACGATTCTGGTCGTGATGGTGTTAAGCTCGCCCGCGTTGCGCAAGTTGGTTGGGCCGAGCGCGAATTCACTGCCGCCGTTGCCTTCGTTGTCCAGAATACGGTCGTAGTCGTAATTGTATGTGAAATCGAGCACGCCATTGACATTAGGCTCGGCCAGCGGGCTGCCCACGATCACTACGATTGGAAGCCCCAGTGTAAGCGCGTCGGCTGGCGGGTTTGGAAGCGTCTTGTCTTCGCCCAAAAGATCAAGCGTGTGCCTGTCATAATAAAAGACTCCCATTCTGACGATGCTCAACGTTATGAGCCAGAATTGATAGGCTGCATTAACGACCACTTCCTGATAATCAGGAGAGAAAGCGGTCTTTGGGTTCGTTCCCGGAATTCTGTGGACGGTCGGCCTGCGAGGTAAATTCTCCATGTGGAAACGAAGCGAGGCTTTGTTTGACGCTTTGTTCCACTTCACATCGGCAAAAGCGTTCCGCACGCCGGAAGCGAAATCAACTACCTGATCGCCCGGCACAGGCCCGATGCCTCTGATTAGTTTCACGCGAACCTGCCCCTGACCATTTCCTATCTCGTTTATCGGGCCGCCTCGCTGGCTTCGACCTGTTATCGGCAACCCGGCCAGTGTGCCCGCCGCAAGCGTCGCCGTCTTCAGAAAGTTTCTTCTGCCATTGTTACTGCGCATTCTCTGTTCGTTGCTTTTCATAATCGTCTCCTTTTTTGTGTCCTCAGTCGGATTAGCTTCTTTCGGTGTAGAGGGATAATGAGTTGAGACAGATAAGCAGTCGCTCAGGGCCTTCTTCTACAGAGTGAACCCTGCCCGAATATGTCCATTGATAAAGGGTCGGTGTTTCTATGTCGGCAAGGATTGCTGCCGATTCCGGTGTAATCATCCAGCCCTGCTCGCCGCACTCGGCGCACCACCTGAGCTGCACGGTTTCGCCGCGAGCTATCTCAATCGTCTGGCGCGTGCGTATCTTTATCTGTATTCGCTTTACCTTTACCAAGCTCCCTCCCTTGCGTCCGGCAATCTATGCGTGGCAGTATCAGCCCGGAGTCGGGAAAAAGTCCTAAAAAGGAACCTAAAAAAATCCAAAAATAGACAAAAACGCTATGAGCGATACCTTGAGCGCCCACCAGTCTAATGCCGACCAGCCGAACCGTCCCGTCTACGAATTCGGCCCGTTTCGCCTGGATGTTGCCAAGCGGATTTTGCTGCGCGAAGGTCAGACGGTCGCTCTTACTCAGAGATTGTTTGAGACTCTGCTGGCGCTGGTGGAAAACAGCGGGCGGGTGATCGCAAAAGATGAATTGATGTCAAGGCTGTGGCCCGACACTGTAGTCGAAGAGGCCAATCTTACGGTCAACATCTCGGCGCTGAGAAAAATTCTCGGTGAAACAGCAGGCGAGCATCGCTACATAGCGACGATTCCGGGTCGCGGTTATCAATTCGTCGCGCGCGTGCGGCAGGCGGACGAAGAACGCCCCCGTCTGATATTAGAAAAATTAACGAGCGCGGAAATCATCATCGAAGAACACGAAGACCTGAACGCAGAGCAGACTGCCGAGATTGGAATTTCGCCTCCTACGATTTCCGGTTCTATTGTGCAGCCTTCTCGCCGAAGACTGAAAATCGCTGCGGCTTGTGGGGTCGGTCTTTTACTGGTTTGCGCTTTTTTATACTTTCGTTTCGCAGGCGGCAGTCGCATGACGGGAACCGGCGCGATGCCCAGATCAATAGCCGTTCTTCCGTTCAAGATGCTGGATGGCAGCAAATCAGGCGAATACAGAGGCGTTGGGATGGCCGATGCGCTGATTACCAAACTCGGCGGCCTCAAACAAATCAACGTGCGGCCTACGAGCGCAGTGCTGAAATATGCGGGACTGGATCAGGAGCCTGTAGCCGCTGGTCGAGAACTTAACGTCGAGGCCGTGCTCGAAGGAAGCATAAGAGAATCGGGTAATACTGTGCGCATAACGGCGCAACTTGTCAGCGTCGAGACAGGGCTTCCAATCTGGACTGATAAATTTGACGAAAGCCTCGCAAATGTTTTTGCCATCGAAGACCGCGTATCTGCAAAGGTGGCCGACGCGATAACGATCAATCTGACGGGCGAAGAAAAACAGCGACTCGCCAGACGCTACACTGATAATTTCGAGGCGTATCAGGAATACTTGAAAGGCCGATTCTATGCGAGCCGCAGAACGCCGGAAACACTAAAGACGGGCATAGAGCATTTCAACCGCGCCATAGAGATAGATTCAAATTTTGCTCTTGCTCATGTTGCGATAGCCGATTCATACGCTCTGCTGGCGCTTCGCGCTTACAGCGTGCTTTCACCTCACGATGCGATGCCGCGCGCAAAGTCTGCTGCGCTCAAAGCGCTTGAGATTGATGACGCTCTGGCCGAAGCTCATAACTCGCTGGCGCAGGTCAAGATGCGATACGAGTGGGACTGGAATGGAGCAGAGCGCGAGTTCAAACGCGCAATCGAACTCAATCCCGGTTACGCTTTTGCTCATCAAATCTACGCCGATCTTTTATTCATAACTGGGCGCAGCGCAGAAGCGCTTGCCGAAGTAAAGCTGGCGCAAAAAATAGACCCGTCGGCGCTCTCCTTCAGCGCATCTCACGCGCTCTATCTTTATTACCTCGGGCAATCCGACGAAGCGCTGGCCCAATGCTCGAAGGCGCTTGAAAAAGACCCGAACCTGTACACAACGCGACTGGTTTCGGCTCTGGCCTACGAGCAAAAAGCAATGCACGAAGAAGCCATAGCCGAAGCGCAAAAGGCTGCCTCTATGAGGTCGGGCAAATCAGGCGAAGCGATTATCGGATATATCTACGCAAAACAGGGAAGACGAGACAAGGCGCTGGAAATCGTCGAACAGTTCAAGCAAGCGGCAAAGCAAAACTATGTTGATCCGATTTACGTGGCGGTGATTTATTCCGGTCTTCAGGACGCCGAAGCCGCGCTCATCTGGTTAGAGAAAGCATACGGCGAACGATCTCCCGCTTTGATATATCTCAAGTATGATCCGCGCTACAGCGAGATTCGCGCGCATACGGGATTTCAAAACCTGTTGCGGCGCGTAGGCTTCGAGCCTTAATCGAAAGAGCCTGAGGC
>DATEKX010000826.1:0-11928 GCA_035277165.1 Blastocatellia bacterium
TGATTACCTCACATCGCGTTACGAAATCGTCCCGCTCTCTTTAATCGCAGACCTATCGCCGGACAAACGAAGGCTGGCCGCAATCACGATTGACGACGGTTACAGCGACGCTTACGAAATAGCTTTTCCGATTCTTCGCGAGCACCGTGTGCCCGCGACTCTTTTTGCCACGACCGATTTCATTGATCGAAAAATATGGATGTGGACGGACAAGCTCCGCTATCTAACTTCACGCGCGCGGAACGAATTGCTCGAAACAACGATTGGCAATCGCGCGCTTCGCCTGCCGCTGAACGGTGGCGGGTCGCGCGAGCATGCCGCCGAACGCATCAACAACGCTTTGAAATCAATATCCGAAGACGACAAAAACAGAGCAATTAACCAGATAGCCGAATCGCTCGGCGTAGAAATTCCTGATGTGCCGCCCGATGATCTCGGCCCTATAACCTGGGAGCAGGCGCGCGAAATGGACGCGGCAGGAATAGAGGTAGGCTCACACACAGTGACTCACCCGATACTTACAAACGTAAGCCGAGCGCAACTGCGTGGCGAGCTTGTCCAGTCGCGCGAACGGCTTGAATCAATCCTCAAGCGCAAAGTTGACCTGTTCTGCTATCCGAACGGCGATTACAACAGCGAGGTAGCCCTCGAAGTCGAGCGCGCAGGCTACAGATGCGCGGTCACGGTCGAGCCCGGATTGAACGACGCGCACAGCAGTCCATTCGCGCTCAGACGCATTGCTGCCGATTCCGACCTTGCGCACTTCGTTCAAAGCACAAGCGGGTTCGAGCAGATCAAAGCTGGTTTTTATGGCGTTCGAGCAAAAGGGGTAAGGGCAACTTAGATTATGATCACCGACAAACAAGGAACAGGCAATAACGCCCTGACCAAACGCGCGGCCTTGCTCGCCGTAGCCAAGGTCATAGGCTATGCGCTCACGCTTCCGCTGCCGATCATTCTGGTGCGCCTTCTCAGCCAATCGGACTTCGGGCTCTACAAGCAAGCCTTTCAACTCATCACAACTTTGGTTGCGCTGCTCGGCCTGCAATTCAGCGTCAGCATCTATTACTTCATGCCGCGCCACCCGGACAAAAAGCCGCAGGTCATTCTGAACGTGCTGATATTTTACGGCTTGCTCGGAGGACTGACGGCGCTGTTTTTTGCTATCTACCCGCGATGGATCACGCCCATCTACAAGACGGACGATCTTGTATCATTTATCCCATTCATCGGCGTCGCAATGATGTTATGGATGATCTCATCGCTGCTGGAAGTAGTAGCCATAGCCGATGGCGAAGTGCGTTCAGCCTCTTTGTTCACAGTGGTCATTCAGCTTACGAAAAGCGCGCTGTTGATTGCAGCCGGACTGATCTTTCGCAGCACTTATGCAATCGTCATTGCGGCGGTCGTGCAGGGCTTGCTGCAATGCGGAATTCTCTTTCTTTATTTGAAGAAGCGTTACGGGCATTTCTGGCGCTCGTTCGATTTCGCGCTCTTCAAAGCGCAGATCGGTAACGCCTTGCCGTTCGGGTTGGGCGCGTTGGCGTTCGGCGCGCAGGCAGACCTGCACAATTATTTCGTATCGCACTATTTCGAGCCTGCGCTGTTTGCCATCTATTCGGTCGGCTGTTTCGACATCCCACTGCTCGGAATGTTGTATGAATCCGTAGTGAGCGTGCTGCTGCCGGAAGTCGCGCGGCTTCAAGTGCAGAAGGACACTGAAGGCATCATCTCGCTTTGGGCAACTGCTATTCGCAAGCTCGCCTTCTTTTATGTGCCGACCTACGTGCTGCTGTTCGTGATGCGCGAAGAGGTCATCACTTTTCTTTTCACAAAGCGGTATCAAGGTTCCGCGATCATCTTTGCGATCAACCTGCTGCTGCTGCCCTTGTACTTGAGCGTGTACACATCCTTCATGCGCGCTTTCGATGATCTCCGGTATTTCCGGCTGAAATTATCCATTGTGATGATACCCGTGACCTGCGCTCTGCTTTACACAGGCATTCGCACAGCGGGGCTTGTCGGCGCAATAAGCGCGTGCGTCATCGCGCAGATGATAGACGTTGCAGTCATGGTGACGAAGACAGCGCGCAGGCTCGGCGTCGAACCGCGAGAGATTCGACGCCTCGCGCCCGTGCTTAAAACCGTAACGGCTTCCACAGTCGCAGGCATCGCGACATACATCGCAAAGATGTCGCTCAGTGATGCGCACGTGTTTATCGTGCTCGTAGTTTGCGGGTCTGTGTTCGCCGTTGTTTTCTTGTTCATTGCTTTCGTCGTGGGCGCTGTGACCGATGACGAGAAATCAGAGTTGAGGAAGTTCTATCGCTCAGGCACGCGGAGGCTCGGCTTTTCATCCGCGACCGAAGCGCAATAAGTGAACCGGAATGGCTGCTGATAGAGACAAAAATAGATTGGGCGCGTTGTTCGCATCGCAGACCGCTGCTGTGGCGATAGAGCCGCGTCCGGCTACAACGCCCCAGCCTGCGCCATCGAGCGATACGCCGATAAACGTTGCGCGGAAAAGTTCGAGCCGTTTCGCGTTCACGTGCCTGTACCTGTTCACGATGATGCTCTATATTCGCCCGAACGACATTCTTCCGATAGGCGCGTTCCCGCTCGTGAAGATCATAGCGATATTGATGCTCATAGCCTACATCGGGTCGAAGATGTCGTTGGGCGAACCGATAATGATCTGGCCGCTTGAGATGAAGATGCTGGCCGTGATCGTTTTGCTCGGCATCATCTTCACGCCCATATCCGTGTCACCAATGCTCAGCGTCGAAACGCTCACGGATTCATTCTTCAAAGTAGTCAGCATATTCATACTGATAATCAACCTGATAGACAGTCGCGAACGTCTTCGCTCGCTAATGAAGCTGGTTGTCGTGTGCGGCACGATTGTCGCGCTCGGCACGATTAAAAGTTACTTCGCGGGCGAATTGGTAACCGATGCGGCGAAGTCGCTGGAGCGGGCAGCCGGGCAGGGCTTCTTTGCGAACCCGAACGAGCTTGCGATGGCCTTGAACCTGCTGCTGCCATTTGCGGTCGTGTTCGGGCTGACAAGCAAAGGAATGAAGCGGCTGGCCTATTTCGCGTGCGCCGGAATTCTTTCATTCGGAGTGGTGGTTTCATTTTCGCGCGGCGGGTTTCTGGGGCTGGTCGCTCTGGGCGGAGTGATAATGTGGAAAGCGGGGCGCGGCAAACGCGCTACGACGGTGCTTGCGGGTCTTGTGCTGTGCTGCGCCTTTGTAGTAGCGATGCCGAGCGGATACAGCGACAGGCTGTTCACAATTCTCCACACGCAAAATGATCAGACTCGCTCGGCGCAAGAGAGACAGGAGCTGTTCGCGCGCGCGGTTGAAGTCATAATGTATCACCCTGTCATCGGCGTCGGCGTCGGCAACTTTGGCATCTACTCGCTGAAAGACAAAGTAGCGCACAACGCTTATCTTGAAATCGCCGCAGAGCTTGGAGTGGTCGGTTTCATAGCTTACATGGTCTTGATATTTGCGCCGCTTCGCACGCTGAAACGAATCGAGCGCGAGACTTACAACACGCGCGCAGGCCCGCACGGGTGGAACGAGCGCGAGCGCGAAACTTACTTTTTGAGCATAGGCTTGCAGGCGGTGCTTGTCGCCTACATGGTCTGCAGCTTTTTTCAATCGAGCCAGTATTTCTGGTATCTATACTACATCGTCGCTTACACCGTATCGCTCAAAAGAATTCGTATCAATGAAGCCATCGCCAGTTCAAGCAAAGCGAATACGGCGAACGATTCTGCCAACGCAGCAGTTTTACAAACAGCAAATGGCGCGCTGTGGGAAACAACAAAGCGCGGCGCTGCATAAGGTTGCTACATATGGATTGTTTCACAGAAAAGAGCAATCGTTCAGCCCGATTCATCGGGCTTTCCCGCAGGGCAAATAGGCCAGCGCTTCTAGCGCTGGTTGAGCAGTGGCAGATGATTCATCAGCGCGCTTTAGCGTGCTTAACTGTATCGGCTTTAGCCAGTAGATTTCATCGGGCTAAAGCCATTCAAGAAGGACGTTGAAACGCCCTTCGGGAAAGCCACCTGAAGGCGGCTCAGTAATAATTGAGCGGCTCGATAATGACTGAATGAATATTTATCACGAGGTATTTTATGTCGCACAGCCTGACACAATTAGCGAACGAACCCGTTCAACCCCAGGTGTTGCCGTCAAGCGAATTGTATGCGAGCAGAAAACTCGCAGAAGCTTATCCGGGCCTTGAACAGGTTGCGTTGGAAAGATTCGTCGCGACGCTGGAGTCGCAGGGAGACGAGACCGCCAGAATTGATCGCCTGCTTGCGCGGCTCAACCGGTTAGTTGATCTCACGAGCGAGCGAAAGAACGTTGTTGTGCTCGGCTGCGGGCCGCGACCGCAGACTGTGCGCTTTCTGGCCGAAAAGAATTTCAACGTCGTCGGCGTTGAGCCTGTGATCTCATTCGTTCGCTCTGCGCGCGAGTATTTAGGCGCTGCCGAACAGGTCGTCGAAGGCGCTGCCGAAAGAATCCCGCTGGCAGACGAGTCTCAGCACATGGTCTTTTGCGACAGCGTGCTGGAACATGTCGTTTCTCCGACCAAAAGCCTCGACGAGATGTGCCGCGTCCTCGCGCCCGGCGGCATTGCGTTCATCACCACGACTAATCGTCACAAGTTTTCGCCCAAGGGTGAAAACGGAGAGTACCGTTATCGTTTCTTCAACTGGCTGCCCGGTCTGGTCAAAGAGTGCATGGTATTTCAACATCTGCACTACAATCCGCGACTGGCGAATTACACGCAGCTTCCGGCTGTTCACTGGTTCACCTACGCAGAGCTTTGCCGGATAGGGAGAGAGGCGGGCTTTGCGCAGTTTTATTCGCTGCTCGACCTGCTCGACTTAAACGACCCGGCCATCAAAAACAATCGGTTGAAGAGATGGGCGCTCAACAAAGTCAAATTCAGCCCGTGGCTTCGCGCGTTGGCCCTCACGCAAAAAGGCGACACGATTATCATGCTCAAAAAGTAAAAAGCGAGTTTCGATTATGTGCGGCATAGCTGGAATGTTTGAACCCGAAACAAGGATGAGCGCAACCGAGCGCCGCGAGACGCTCAAGCGGATGTGCGACCGTATCGAGCATCGCGGGCCTGATGATGAGGGATTCTACGTCGAAGGCGGCGTGGCTCTCGGAATGCGAAGGCTTTCGATCATTGATCTGTTCACAGGCCACCAGCCTATATCGAACGAAGACGGCTCGGTCTGGATAGTCTTCAATGGCGAAATCTACAACTACCGCGAGATTCGCGATCTGCTAATCAGTCGCGGTCACACGTTTCAAACCGAAAGCGACACGGAAGTCATAGTCCACCTCTACGAAGACGAGGGCGAAGCGTGCGTCGAAAGATTGCGCGGGATGTTTGCGTTTGCCATTTACGACAAACGCGAGCGAAAGCTTTTCATCGCTCGCGACCGCGTCGGCGTCAAACCGCTTCATTATGCGGTCGTGGCAGGCGGCATCGTCTTCGGCTCTGAAATAAAATCGCTGCTTCAACACAAGGCTGTGAATCGAGAAGTCAATTTTGAAGCCATCTCTGATTTTTTCTCATACGGCTATGTGCCTGACCCTCACAGCGCATTTCGAGGCATTGAAAAACTGCCGCCCGGTCACACGCTCACTTTCAAAGATTCGCGCCTGACCACGCGATGCTACTGGGACTTCGATTATCCTGAAAGAAATCGAGAGCCTGTTCGTGAAGAGAGTTATTACATCGAGCGATTGCGCGAACTGCTTGCTGAATCGGTTCGCTTGCGGCTTGTGAGCGATGTGCCGCTCGGCGCATTTCTTTCAGGCGGGATAGATTCGAGCACGGTTGTTGCGATGATGGCGCGCGAGATGGGCCGCCCTGTAAAGACCTTTTCGATTGGCTTTACCGAAGCGAGCTTCGATGAACTCGAATATGCGCGCATCACCGCGCGCCGCTTCAACACTGAGCATCACGAGTTCGTCGTCACTCCAGACGTGTGCAACATAGTCGAAGAGATAGTATGGCATCACGACGAACCGTTCGCCGATGTGTCGAGCATACCGACTTATATCGTCTCGAAGATGGCGCGCGAGCACGTCACAGTAGCGCTTTCGGGCGATGGCGGCGACGAGTTGTTTGCGGGTTATGAACGATACCTCGTTGATAGCGAGCGGGCTAAGTTCGAGCGCGTGCCTCGATTCATTCGCCGGGGCGTTATGCTTCCTTTGAGTCGCGCTCTGCCGCGCGGCGCTTACGGAAAGAACTTCCTGCGCAACATCGCGCTTGACTCAGACGAACGCTATGTTGACAGCCTCTCTCATTTCCACGAAGAGAAAAAACGCGGCTTGCTTTCAACTGAGTTCCTGAACGCAATCAAAGGGCACGATTCATCCCAAGAGTTCAGGCGTATTTATAATTCGCCTGCGTCACGCGAGCGCGTTGATCATTTGCTTTATCTCGACAGCAAGACATATTTGCCGGGCGACATAATGACGAAGGTTGATCGGATGAGCATGGCGCATTCGCTCGAAGCGCGCGAGCCGCTGCTGGATCACAAGCTGATCGAGTTTGTCGCGCAGATTCCCGCATCGCTCAAGCTGCGCGGGGCTGAAACGAAGAGCATATTGAAGCGCGCAATTCGCGGCTTGATACCTGATGAAATCATTGATCGAAAGAAACAGGGCTTTGATGTTCCCATCCAACACTGGTTCAAGAAAGATTTGCGCGCGATGCTGCTGGACACTCTGACAGGCAGTCGCGCTCGTCAAAGAGGGTACTTCAAACCCGGCGCAGTCGAAGCAATACTGGACGAGCACATGCGCGGGCGGCGCGACAACTCGCGACACCTCTGGGGGCTGTTGACGCTTGAACTGTGGCATCACCAGTTCATTGATCGCCAACCGGAAGCCGCATTTGCAGGCGCAAAACAAATCGAACTCGGTCGGGTAGCATCGCGCGACATGGCGCAGGTCGGTTAGCCGAAAGCTCAAGAATATGTGCGGAATTGCTGGATTAATCGGGAAAGGTCATGAAACGCAGCGCACCGACGCTGTGCGGCGAATGCTCGTCGCGCTGGAACGTCGAGGGCCGGACGGCAGCGGGCTTGAAGTGTGGGAGGAGGCGGCGCTCGGCCATCGCAGGCTTGCAATTATTGATCTGAGCGACGCGGGCCGCCAGCCCATGCTCACGGCGGACGGCGCTGTGGGCGTTACGTTCAACGGTGAGATTTATAATTTTCGCGATCTGCGCGCTGAATTGATCGCGAGCGGTTACTCGTTCACGAGCAGCACCGATTCTGAAGTATTGCTTCACGGTTACAGAGAGTGGGGCATAGATGGATTGGTATCGCGTTTGAGAGGAATGTTCGCGTTCGGTTTGTGGGACGATGACGCGCGAAAGTTTTTCCTCGTGCGCGACCGTTTAGGCGTGAAGCCTCTGCTTTACGTTGTGCGCGACGGGCAACTAGCTTTCGCCTCGACTGCGCGAGCGTTGCGCGTTGCAGGCTTTGCGGATGAAATGGATGAGCGTGCTGTTGCCGAATATCTTCACTTCGGATTCATAACCGATGCTCGCTCGATTTACAAAAGCGTGGTCAAAGTCTCTGCGGGCACGATAGTCGAATGGTCTGCGGGCAAGATTCAAACTCGCGAGTACTGGCAATTGCCGAGCGTTTCAACTCCTTCCAACATATCGTTTGAAGAAGCGGTGCGCGAAACTGAACGCTTGCTGCTCGAAGCAGTAAAGATTCGACTCTACGCAGACGTTCCGGTCGGCGCTTTGTTGAGCGGCGGTGTTGATTCGAGCCTCGTATGCTGGGCCACATCGGAGCTTGGCGCAGACCTGACGGCTTACACGGTCGGAACACCCGGCGATGTGTGGGACGAGACTTCGGACGCAGTAGCGACAGCCCGCGCGCTCAAGCTTAATCATCGCGTTGTTGAATTGACTGCTACGGACGCGCCCGCTGTTACGGAACTCGTGAACGCCTACGGCGAACCATTCGCGTGCGCATCCGCGCTTGGGATGCTGAGGGTATCGCAAGCCGTCGCGCCGTCTGCGAAAGTGCTGCTGACGGGCGATGGCGGAGACGATGTGTTTCTGGGATACGAAGGTCATCGTTATTTCCAACTCGCAGAAAAGCTCGCGCGCCGACTTCCCCGAAATAGCGGCAAATGGTGGCTCGCAGTTCGTGATCGTCTTCCGCGTGTCGGCCCGCTGCGGCGCATGTCGTCTTTCATTGATTATGCGACTGGCGGGCTTGGCGGAGTCGCATCTGCGCATGACGGGTTGCAGATGTACAGGCGCAGCGCGATGCTGGGCGAGAGATTAGAAGACGCGACCGTTGATCAATTGAATGCTGAGTGGTCGCTCGAATCAGGCAGAAGATTGCTCGCGGAATTCCTGCGATACGACCGCGACACAAGATTCACAGGCGAGTACCTGCCTAAAGTTGACGGCGCGACGATGTATCACTCGGTCGAAGCGCGCTCGCCTTTTCTCGATCAGAAAGTTTGGGAATTCGCCGCCGCGCTTCCCTTCGATGTCAGGTTGCATAAAGGCCGCTTGAAAGCCGTGTTGCGCGAGCTTGCGCGTCGCCGCATAGGCGACCGTGTTGCGCGAGGCCGTAAACGCGGATTCAGCATCCCTGTTCAACGATGGATAACAAATCGCTGGCACACGGCAGTCGAAGACAGCTTCCGCGATTCATTGCTTGAACGCGAAGGCTGGCTGCGCTCTGATGCGTTGTTGAAAGAGTTGGAGAGGGCCGCGCAAAAAGGCTTCGCGCCGAATCAACTCTGGTACAGTTTCGTGCTCGAATCCTGGCTGAGACAAGAGCGCGACGAAACGGTTATCCGTCATTCCTTGCCCGTCATCGCGACTGTTTATCAATAGCTCGACTGTAAACTTTGACATTTTTTACATCTTTCTAATGGCCCCTCAGGAATTTTGATTATATAATCCCGGTTGGCTATTCGGTTAATCTAACCATCCCGCTTCCAGTCCAACTTGCCGAAAATCAATCGGCTGAAATCGAGGTAGCACCATGAAGTTCAATCGAACACGCTGGTCGGTTCTAGTAACCCTTGTTTTCTGCGCCACGGCGCTCGCTCAAGCGCATCTGCCTGTCAGCGAGAGCAACTATAAAACAACCGCTTTCGCAACACCTATAAGCACGCAAGCTGATTTGCAATTGATCGAAGTGCTTGAACCCGGCAAAGAAGTCACAGACACAGTACAGGCTGCAACAGTAGCTAACGATTGTGCGCTTGGCGGAAAGCAATACAGAATTGATATCGTCGGCGGAGATAAAAAACTCCGGGTTGTACTGGGCGCAGATGTAAATGTAGACCTTTACATTCGGCGCGACACTCCTGTAGCGATTAAAGATGGCGAGATCGTCTCTGACTTCAAATCAGTTTCGTCGAGGTCAGTAGAGGGCATCAGTCTTCCTTTGTCCGGGTCAGGGCCGCTTCAACAGGGCAGTTACTTTATAGCAATATCTAATTGCACGACGACTGCGGCAAACTACATGATGAATACGGCCATTACAAGCCCGCCTGATGTCGCTATTTTAGACCTTTCTCCCTTTAATGTGATGGTCGGCTCAATACCTGCGCCAGCGCCGGGTAATTGCGCTATAAGCAGCACGCAGTACAGGCTTTCTGAAGGGTTTAGCACTTGCGGAGGCGGCACATTTTGGGATGTCACAATTCGCGCAGATCAGAACGTAAATGTGGTTATTCGCAAGGATAAACCAGTCGCAGTAGAAAACGGCGTGCTTATGTATGACCGCACGTCTGAAAATCAGGTGAAAGTTCATCACTTAAATAACTTTCAGCAGACGGCTGGCTCAGGAACGTTTTTTATTGCTGTGTTGAACTGCGGCTTCGAGACCGTTAATTACGCAGTAACATCAAGTCAGTCGGTTGCTGATCCTATTCCGTTTTCAATCCTCAGAGTATCTCTCAAAAAGAAAAAATTGCATGTAGCTGGAATCTCACTTCATGGGGCGACAGTGTTGATAGACGGTGAGCCTCAAAAGACGATTGATGGCGGACAGGATGAAGACCTGCTGGACGTAGTGATAGTCAAGAATGCGAAAAAGAAGCTGCCTCGAAACCAAACTGTTATCATCTCGGCAACGCGCCCGGGGGCTTGCGGCTCGAATTCATTCGCCTTTACTCGCTAATGATTGCTTCTAATTTACATCGGCGCGATTACTGCTGAACATTAGCAGTAATCGCGCCGAATAAGATCGAGTTGCGGATTCACTCACAGCTATCAAATCGCTTAACAGCGCACATACCCAAGCAGCCAGAACACTATTATGAAGATTATTATCGTAGAGAATAATCCTCCGCCCAGTTTCCAGGAGATCAATCCGGCTAAAAACCCTCGTGCAGGACCTTCCATAATGAAGTCCCTCCGTTTGAAAAGATTTTTTGTGGGATTCACAAGGTCTTATTCAATTATTAGAGCAGCTATATCTTAAAGTCAATAAATCTTCACGGTCTAAATTTTTCGCGGTGTTTTTCATTTAACTATATGGGAGAGATGCGCACGAACGATTTATGAAACCAAACGTTCTACAATTGATCGGCAGTTTTCACGAGGGCGGCTCTGAGCGCCAAGCCATTCAGCTTGCGCGCCTGCTCAAAGAAAGCGGTCGTTACAACGTTCACGTTGCCTGCATGGATAAGACGGGCGCGCTCGGCGGCGAAGTCGAGGCCCTCGCGCTCAAAGAGATTCCCGAATACCGGCTGACCAGTTTTTATGATCGCAACGCGCTTACGCAAGTTCGACGCTTCGCGCTCTATCTTCAAAAGCGCGGAATACAGATTGTTCAAACGCATGACTTTTACACGAACGTATTCGGCATGGCAGCCGCGCGTCTGGCTCGCGTGCCTGTCCGCATTGCCGCTCGGCGCGAGACGACAGGCTGGCGCACGAAGGCGCAAAAAATAGTCGAGCGCAACGCTTATCGTCTGGCGCACGCAATCGTCGCCAACTCCGAAGCGGTTCGCAATCAACTTGTGAAGGAAGGCGTGAGCGCAAAAAAAGTCGTTACGGTTTATAACGGACTCGATATGATTCGCGTAACTCCGCCGCTGGATTTCCAGCGCGAAACGACGCTCGCATCATTCGGCCTGCCTACCAATGCAAACACTCGCTTCGTCACAATCGTTGCCAATCTGCGGCACGAGGTGAAAGACCATAGTATGTTTTTGCGCGCAGCCCGGCGCGTGCGCCAGTCCGTAAGCGAAGCGCGATTCATCATCGCAGGCGAAGGAGAGCTGGCGGATTCGATGCGCCAGTTGGCTTCGCAATTGGGAATAGAGCGCGATGTTTTTTTCATCGGTCGTTCGGAGCGTGTGGCAGAGATACTGGCCGTCTCTGACGTATGCGCGTTGAGTTCAAAAGCAGAAGGGTTTTCAAACTCCATACTTGAATACATGGCTGCGGCTCGCCCTGCGATCGTTACAGATGTTGGCGGCGCACGCGAAGCAATCACGGATGGCGAGAGCGGTTATCTGGTTCCGGCAGGCGACGACCAGATCATGGCCGAGCGCATCATTCGCCTGCTCAGTGATAATGAACGAGCGCAGGTGATGGGCCGGTGCGGACGACGCACGATTGAACAGAAATTTTCCTGTGGCGCGCAGCTTGAGCAGATTGAGAAACTGTACGATCAAATGCTTGCGGTAGAAAAGCCCTCGCTGCCACAAGCTTTAAGTAACACTCAACGCGAGATTGTATAGAGCGAATGAATCATCAAAAACAGACAGCGAATTCTAAAACCAATAAACAATCCGAGAGAGTGATTCGCGTCCTTATCGCCGCTCCTTCGCTCGACATCAACGGCGGACAGGCGCGTCAGGCTGTGCGACTCATCGAAAA
>DATEKX010000827.1:0-8075 GCA_035277165.1 Blastocatellia bacterium
ATTCGTCGCGCGACTCTGATCTGCAAAAAGTAATTCTCACAGTAGCGAAGTAATAAACCAAAAGGACGAGGCATAAAGATGTCTGCTAAACCTCAAAAACTTTCCTTCATCGAAAAAGCAGGCTACAGCGTGGGAGACGCCGCCGCGAATTTCGTCTTCCATACGATGATCATTTTCCAACTGAGTTTCTACACCGACACGTTAGGCATTGCGGCGGCGGCGGCGGGGACGTTGCTGCTTGTAGGGCGGCTCTGGGACGGTTTCTTTGATCCGATGATGGGCATCATGGCAGACCGCACAAACACGCGCTGGGGCAAGTTCCGCCCGTGGGTGTTGTGGACGGCAATACCGTGGGGCGTGGTCATGGTGCTGGCTTACACGAGTCCCGATCTGTCAACAACGGGCAAACTCGTTTATGCCTGCGTGACCAACATTCTGTTGATGACACTTTATTCGGCCAACAACACGCCGTATTCGGCATTGACCGGCGTGATGACCAGCGATGTTAACGAGCGCACTTCCCTGTCGTCATATCGATTCGTGGCGGCGATGATCGCGCAATTGATCGTCGGCGGGTTCACCTTGCCGCTGGTCGCCAAGTTCGGGCAAGGCAACAACGCTAAAGGCTGGCAGATGACTATGGCGTTATGGGCGACTGTTTGCGTCGTCCTTTTTGTCATCACATTCCTTACAACTCGCGAGCGCATTCAGCCCGACCCGCAACAAAAATCATCTGCAAAACAAGACTTCGGCGATCTGCTCAAAAACCAGCCCTGGATTGCGATGTTCATTCTGACGCTTGCTCACTTCATCGTGCTGGCTATGCGAGGCGGCACGATGTTTTATTACTTCGACTACTATTTAGATCATAATCGCCTGTACGAGTTGCTTCAGAGTTTTGGCTTGACCGCCGCAGATGGCGTCAGCGCCAGCGGATTTGGGCATTACCTGTTGAACACATTCGGGCTGATTGTTGATTCGGATAGGAAGAATGTTGTGTCGGTCGGCTTCAGCCTGTTCAATATGTACAGCCAGTTCATTACGGTCATTGGCGTGTTGTTCTCGACTCTGCTGGCAATAAAATTCGGCAAGAAAGTTGTTGCCATCATCGGCTTTTCATTGACCACGATTTTCATGGCGATGTTTATCTGGCTGCCGCCGGACGGCGTTGGAAAGATGTTCATTCTGGAATTCTTTCGCGCGCTGACCTATGCCCCGACGATTCCGCTCCTGTGGGCCATGTTTGCCGACGTAGTAGATTACGGAGAATGGACAACAGGCCGTCGCACGACCGGAGTAATTTATGCCACCATTATTTTCGGTCTCAAGGTCGGCCTCAGTCTGGGCGGCGCAATCGCGGGATGGTTGCTGGCGGGGTATGGCTATCAGGCAAATCAGGCGCAATCGCCCGAAGCGTTGCAGGGCATTCGCATGACGATCAGCATCTATCCGACCATCTTTTTCCTGATAGTCATCATTTGCCTTGTCGCTTACAAAATCAACAAGACGTTGAACATTCAGATACAGGACGAGTTGATCGAGCGCCGGAAGAAATTCGATTCCGAAAGCTCGTTGGCTACGGCTCCTTAAAGGAGGGAATAATATGTCTTCACTGACGAGGGTGTTGATCGGGCTACTGCTGATGACTGGTTTGATGACAAACGTTTACGGGCAAGATAAACTCAAAGACGCTTTCAAAGATTCTTTTATGATCGGCACGGCGCTCAATCGCGCGCAGTTTTACGAAGAGGACAAGCGCGGCGCGACGCTCGTCATATCGCACTTCAACACAATCACGCCTGAGAACATTCTGAAATGGGAGTCTGTCCATCCTCGCGCCGAAGGCTACAATTTTGAAGCGCCGGATCGCTTTGTCGCGTTTGGCGAGAAAAATCGCATGTTCATCGTCGGTCACACGCTCGTATGGCACAACCAGACGCCGGACTGGGTTTTCCGCAACGACAAGGGCGAATTGACCGACCGCGACACGTTGCTTGCGCGAATGCGCGATCACATACGCGCTGTTGTGGGGCGATACAAAGGCAGAATAAAAGGATGGGATGTGGTCAACGAAGCTTTGAACGAAGACGGCACGATGCGCCAGTCGCTCTGGATGAAAATCATCGGTGATGATTACATCGCCAAAGCGTTTCAGTTCGCGCACGAAGCCGACCCAAAAGCAGAGTTGTATTACAACGATTATTCGCTTGAGAACGAAGCCAAGCGCAACGGCGCTGTCGAGTTGATCAAAAAACTCAAAGCTCAAGGCGTAACGATCACAGGCGTAGGGTTGCAAGGGCATAACAAAATGGATTGGCCTTCGGTCGAACAACAGGACGCGACAATCGCAGCATTCGGCAAACTCGGCGTCAAAGTGATGATTACAGAACTCGACATAGATGTGCTGCCTGCAGCCTCCGAACACCGAGGCGCAGACATAACTCTCAACGTCGAGTTGCAGGCTAAATTGAACCCGTACGCGAACGAGTTGCCCGATTCTGTGCAACAGGCATTGGCGAAGCGTTACGCAGATTTGTTCGGCGTATACCTGAAACATCGCGATGTTATCACGCGAGTTACTTTCTGGGGCGTTGCCGACGGCGACTCGTGGTTGAACTACTGGCCCGTCAAAGGGAGAACCAGCTATCCGTTGTTGTTCGACCGTGAAGGCCATCCCAAACCGGCATTCGATGCCGTGATTCGAGCCGCGCGTCAAAAAGCGTCGGCAAAATAAATTATTAGCTTCTGTTATGCAGTAAGAAAGAAAGAGTAGAGATTGACAAAGCCATTGCGCTCTCAATCAGCCCGATTAATCGGGCTGAGGAGTTGTCAACATGTTGACTGATTCTTTCACCGCGTAACATCAGTTATTAGCAGAGAAAGGAATTTATGAATCGCTATCGTTTAGCCGCTACTTGTGTGCTTCTAATTGTCAGCCTGTCGCCAGTCTTATCGCAAACCGGCAACAGTGCGCCGCCTTATAAAGACCCTTCGCTTCCAATCGAAAAGCGTGTTGATGATCTGGTTTCGCGCATGACTTTGGAAGAAAAAATTTCGCAGATGATGAACGCGGCAACACCTATCGAGCGGCTGGGCATTCCTGCATACGACTGGTGGAACGAAGGGCTGCACGGCGTGGCGCGAGCCGGTTACGCTACGGTCTTTCCGCAGGCTATTGGACTGGCCGCCACGTGGGACGAAGAACTAGTTCACAATGTCGCTGACGTGACTTCGACCGAAGCGCGCGCCAAGCATCACGAGTTCGCGCGCCTCGGCGATTTTGGCAGATATAAGGGACTGACCTTCTGGAGTCCTAACATCAACATCTTTCGCGATCCAAGATGGGGTCGCGGGCAGGAGACTTTCGGCGAAGACCCATATTTAACTTCGAGATTGGGCGTCGCATTCGTCAAAGGCTTGCAAGGCAATGACCCGCGTTATCTGAAAGTCGCCGCTACGCCAAAACATTACGCTGTGCACAGCGGGCCGGAGCCAGAGCGACACAGCTTCGACGCTAAAGCTTTTGAGAGAGATTTGAGAGAGACATATCTTCCGGCGTTTCGCGCAACAATAACCGAAGGCCGAGCGGCTTCTATCATGTGCGCTTACAATCGAACGAACGGCGAGCCTTGCTGCGCGAGCAACAGGTTGCTGGCAGACATACTGCGCAAAGAGTGGAGCTTTTCTGGATACGTCGTTTCGGATTGCGGCGCGATTTATGACATTCACAAGGGCCATCGTTTCACGGATTCCGAAGCGAAGGCTTCGGCAATGTCTGTCAAAGCGGGCACTGATTTGACATGCGGCACAGAGTACAAGTCATTGATCGAGGCCGTCAAAAAAGGATTGATCAGCGAAGCCGAAATTGACACGGCGTTGAAACGACTGATGGCAGCAAGATTCCGGCTCGGCATGTTCGACCCGCCAGAGATGGTCGCTTATGCGCGCATACCGTTTTCTGAAAACGACACGCCTGCTCATAGAGCGCTGTCTTTGAAAGCAGCGCAAAAATCCATCGTGCTGTTGAAGAACGAAAACAACACGCTGCCGTTGAAGAAAGATATTAAAACTATTGCTGTCATCGGCCCGAACGCAAACGCGCCGGAAGTGCTTTTGGGAAACTACAACGGGCAGCCGTCGAAATCGGTCACGCCGCTTGAAGGCATCCGTGGAAAAGTCTCGCCCGCAACCAAAGTTGTTTATGCGCTCGGAGCTACTTTGACAGGCGAAGCGGTCGCGCCTGTTTCAGCTTCTACGCTAACGACGGACGGGCAAGCCGGTTTCAAGGGCGAGTATTTCAACAACAAAGAATTGCAAGGCCAGCCCGTTCTCATCAGAACAGATGAACAGGTCAATTTCGATTGGAGTCGCGGCAGACCTGCTCCGCAAGTAAACGATGACGGTTTTTCGGTTCGATGGACTGGCAAGTTCACGCCAACCGAATCGGGCAGATATAAACTGGGCGCAATTTTTGATGACGGCGTGCGCGTGTATCTGGACGGCAAGCTGCTGGTTGATGATTGGAAGAACGATTCGGTCAGAACCATCATGAAAGAAGTAAATCTGGAAGCGGGCCGAGCTTACGACATGCGTATTGAATATTACGATAACATACGCGATGCGATAGTTAAGTTCGTCTGGTCGCTTCCGCGTTTTGCCGAAAGGATGATCGATGAAGCCGTCGGCGCGGCGCGTATTTCGGATGCGGTCGTCGTAGTTCTTGGGATTGCGCCTGCGCTCGAAGGCGAGGAGATGAAGGTGGATGTCGCGGGTTTTCGCGGCGGCGACAGGACAGACCTTTCTTTGCCGAAAGCGCAGGAAGATTTGTTGAAAGCGGTTGCCGCAACCGGCAAACCCATCGTGGTGGTTCTGCTCAACGGCAGCGCATTGGCCGTCAACTGGGCTGACGAGAACGTGCCTGCAATCATTGACGCATGGTATCCCGGTCAGGAAGGCGGCACGGCACTGGCAGATGTGTTGTTCGGCGACTATAACCCCGCAGGCAGGTTGCCTGTCACGTTCTACAAATCGGTCGCGCAGTTGCCGCCGTTTGAAGATTATAAAATGGAGGGACGCACCTATCGCTATTTCAGAGGCGAGCCGCTCTACCCGTTCGGCTTCGGATTGAGCTACACGAAATTCAAGTATGAGAATCTGAAGATGAGCGTGGATAAGGTCAAAGCCGGTGAAAGCGTGCGGGTCAGTGTGAACGTGCAAAACACAGGCGACCGAGCGGGCGATGAAGTAGTCCAGTTGTATGTGACAGATGTGGCCGCGTCGGTTCCTGTGCCGATCAGGACGCTGGCCGGGATCAAGCGAATCTCGCTCAAGCCGGGTGAGCGGCAAAACATTTCATTCACGCTCACGCCTAAGCAGATGTCCATCATAGACGATGCGGGCAGGCGCGTAATCGAGCCGGGAGAATTTATGGTCAGCATCGGAGGCAAACAACCGGGCTTCACAGGTCGGGCCGACGCTAAAACGACAGGCATTGCCAGTGGCCGATTCACGGTATCGGGAACGACTGAGATTGCGGAAAAGTGATGCGCCTGTTTGACCGCTTGATACTCGATTTATTTGACGCTTTCAACGGTCGCAGCAACACGAAAGCCTATGAAGTCGCGTCGCCCGGTCGGAGTAAAAACAAAACGTTTGGCTGAACGATGCGCGTCTGCCGCGTCGAGCCACGAACCGCCGCGCATGATGCGAGGCGCATTACTTTCTCCCTTAATGGCTGTATCGTCCGCTCCGTCGTTCGGGTAATTTTTGCCGTAAGCATCCTGACACCATTCCGATACGTTGCCCATCATATCGTAGAGTTTCCAGCCGTTAGGGCGATACTTGCCGACATCAGAGATCATTGCAACTCCGTCGTCGAACGCAAATGATAAATTCCACATCTTGAACCGCTTTCTGCCTGTCGCGTCTGCAAAGTTGCCGTAACCTTCGCCGCCCGTTTCCGCGTCGCCCCAAAAGAATCGAGTCCGGCTTCCTGCGCGCACGGCATATTCCCACTGCGATTCGGTCGGCAGTTGCAGTCCGAAGTGTTCAACGAATCGTTGCGCGTCGTTCCAACTGACATGGATGACCGGATGTTTATCGCTCATGCGATACTCTTTGACATGGGGAAACGGATTTCGCCAGCTTGCCGTCTCAGTCCAGTCTCTTGCATCCGGGCCTTCGGGTGTTGTCGCAAACGAACCTTTCCAGTGCCCGTTATCTTCCGCTCCGCGCTCCGCGTCAGTCTTGTACCCGGTCGCTTGCGCAAACCTGCGAAACTGCTCGACGGTCACTTCGGTTTCGCCCAGATAAAAAGGTTTTTTGATAACGCGCCGGTGTTGACGCTCCTCGCTGCCGCGGTCGGGTTCGCCTGTAGGTGAGCCCATCTGAAACTCGCCCGCTGGAATCAACACAAACACAATTCCGCTCGCTTTATGCACGATGCGCGTTGGCAATCCGGTCGCGGCATCTCGACTTGCGCCCTCTGCCGGGGCAAAGTTCATCAGTTGCGGGCGGTCAGGATTTGGCTTTGTCGTGACCTGAGCAAATCCCGATAAAGATGTCACCAGAAATATTAGTATGATCGCGACATGTATCATTTTCTACCGCCAAGTTGACAGTGCACTTAAAAATTCCTGAAATACGCGGGGCCCCTGTCAGCGACTCGGGAGTTACTATATCAAATGAGATTGATGTCGTACCATGGCACTCCTCCGGGGCTGCCATCTTCTCTGGGCCATTCGTTCCATGCGCTCCAGGCTCCATCTGGCTTCATCTGCCTGCGCGTATGTACTCGAACTGAGCTGAAATCTTTTTTCACTTCTATCAGATTATATAGTCGCGGCATAGACTCTGGGCGTCCTTCCGGCGGTGAACCGAAACTCCCGGCTCCTGCAACATTCATCTTCTTTGGATGCCAATATCTGAACTCTTCACGATTGGTTTCGTGTACATCTCCGTGGAGACAAATCCGCACGCCAGCGTTCTGTAAGTGTCCGATGAAATCGGTGTTTCGTATTGTCTCTGGATGCGCTATCGAGTGATGCCAAACTCCAATCCGAAGCAAACGTTGGCCATTCTTTATTTCACCTCGCTTGATCGCATCTTTTATCTGCCTTTCTGATTCTGCAATGACGTGCGCCACCGCATCAGGGTGTACACCAGAGCGTTTGCGGTTGAACTGGTCGATCTGCCAACAGGAATTTAAAGTGACAAACTGAATACACGTAGCTGGAAATAAATAGGCAATCCCTTGTAGGGAATACTCCATAGGATATGCCTTCGCAATGATTTTGTGAAAGAACGCATCAGAAAATTTTTTAAGTCGAAGTGGATACTTATCTTTGTTAGGCACGAAGATCACATTACCTTCGCGGTGCCAATGTTGATCATCGGGATATGCTTTCTTTGCTTTGGCCTCTGACAAATGCCAGTCATAAACTTCCTCCATATCCTGTACGTCGTGATTACCAGGCACAAAAATGCATCGCTCGGCAGACACTCTGAGTTCTTCATTCAGAAGCGAGACGAACTCTCTTGCTTTTTCAAATCCCTCTTCGTTGCCTTTGTCAGTTATGTCGCCGGAGATGACTATATACTCAACGCTATCAAAACCCAGCGACTCTCCGTTTCGGATATCCTGCAAGAGCCACTGTAGTTTCGTTTTCGGTGAAGTACCTTTGGTAAAATGAAGATCGCTGAGGTGAAGTATTCGGATCGGCTCATTCTTTTCTGATACTTTGTTTTTGGCGGCTATTGCCTGCTTGGCTTTCTCTGCGTCTTCTGCGGTACGCTTTACGATCTCCTTTCTCAACGCATAGATCTTCTGGTCAGACTGAGGGTCACGTTCGCGGATCTTTGCTACTCCTTCACTAATCAAAGTGTGAGTCCTACACCATTGGCAAACGACATCCGGTTCACCTGCTGCGATGTTCGCGTGTACTACTTCCTCTGATATCTCTCGACCGCACCCTCGGCACTTGATGGCTTCATGTTCGCGCACCTCGATACCGTGTTCTCTCAGATGCTCTTCAACAAATCGAGTGAAGAGCCTGCGGCGGTGTGCGTCCGTTCTT
>DATEKX010000828.1:0-4254 GCA_035277165.1 Blastocatellia bacterium
CAAGCACCATGTATCCGCCATAGCTTCCGCCCATTATGCCTATCTTCGACGAATCAACATAGCCGAGCGAAGCGAAATACTTCTTTGCCTCTACGCAATCCCAAAGCGGCTCGCGCCCATGCTTCTGATCGTCTGCGGTGAAGAAAGTTTTGCCGTAGCCTGAGCTTCCGCGATTGTTGACGCTCAACACTGCGTAGCCGTGATTGACAAGATACTGGATCGTTGCGCGGTATCCTTTTCTCGATTGCCCGCCCGGACCGCCATGCACATCTACAAGCGCCGGTACCTTGTTTGTGGCGCTCGCCTGATGCGGCTTGTAGAGCAGCGCGGGAATCAACATGCCGTCAAAAGATTTGTAGCGTATAACCTGCGCTTCAACCAGATCGGCAGGATTAATTTCAGGGTTGAGGCTATCGGTTAACCTTCGCACCTGCTTCGTAGAGAAATCGTAAATATGGAGGTTGGCCGGAGAGCGGTCTCCGTTGACGTAAAACGCCATCAGCTTTTCGCTGTCGGATATATTGATGCCTGTTATATCTCCATCAGGCATCTTCGGCAACGCTACGGGTTTGCCGGTCGCGTTGTCATAGACTATCACTTTTGTGCGAGCGTCTTCGTTGATCCCCACAACACGGTACTTCCCGTTGCGCGAGAAGTAGGTGTAATTAATATCCCACTTCGCTTTCTCGACCGGCTCGCTCTTGCCCGTCGCCAGATTGTAGCGCGCCACGTAAGAGAATTCGCTGCCGTTATCGGTCAGGTAATAAAGATATTGAGACTGCGGGTCGAACGACGAAGGGCTGTTACTGACTTCGCCCGTGTGCGTGGTGATATTCTTCGTCTGCTTCGTCGCGATTGTATAGAGATAGATGTCCGAGTCTGTGGTAGTAGTGGGCTTGGCAAATGCGATGTATTTTTCATCGTCTGAAATATCGCCCAACTGATAGCCAGCGTCATCTTGATAAATCAGTTTGCGCTCGAACGTGGCCGCGTCCATCTTGTAGATGTCAAAGAAGCGCGCATCTCTCTCATTGGTTGAAAAGTAGAACGCCTTGCCATCCTGGCTCCATTCAAGGAAGCTCGCTTTGAGCTTATCGCCGGGCGTGAGATCGCGCTCTTTGCCATCGCTATCAAGCATGTAAATGTGATCGTTTTCGTTGCCGCCCTGATCGTGCGTATAGAGGACGCGCGAGTCTTTCGGGAAATAAGAAACGGCAAATACGCTTTCAGTAGTCGAATGTGTCAGTTGTTTCGGTTCGCCGCCCGCAACGGCAATTGTATAGGTGTTAAAAATGCCTGTTTTGTTGCTGGAAAACAGGATTGATTTCTCGTCCGAAGAGAATGAGCTTCCATTGATGCTCGTAGAGGTCAAAAACTGTTCTATAGTGTACTGGCGACTCGTTTTTTGAGCCGCGGGCTTTTGACTTTGAGCCAGCACCGACGCCTGAGCCAGAAACAACATAGCCAGTAATGCAAGGGCCGTCCGTGCACGAAATGTTCTGAGTGGTTTCATATCGTCCTCCTGAGGAGATGGCTTGAAATATGCGTTATTCAAGCCTTTTTTCCGAGTTCCTTTGTTTTGCTGCGAAACAAGAGATACGGACGCGCAACCGAAAAAGTTCGAGTGGTCACACGGCGGACGAATCAATAAGTGTAGATAATTTGACTCACCTGCTTGACTCAAATACCCTACTACTTCTAAAAAGGCGAGCCATGAATTTCATCGAAAACGAGAGCCAGACAAAACTCAGGGGAGGGTATTATACAAATCCTGAGATTGCGAAATTTCTGACGCGCTGGGTGTTCGGTCTCAATCCTCGCAGCCTGCTTGAGCCGAGTTGCGGCGACGGAGTTTTCATTGATGCGATCAATCAACTGAACACAGGATGTTTGCAGTCGCTTGTCGCCTGTGAACTCGATCAATCAGAAGCCATCAAGGCAAAGCGCAAAACTCGCGCGCTTCAGCCGGGTGTCAACGCGACTGTAATGACGAGGGATTTTTTGGAATGGAGCTTATCGAATATAAACCGGCCTTTAGAAGTTGACGGCGCGATTGGGAACCCGCCATTCATTCGTTATCAATATCTGGAAGACGCGCAACAATCGCGCATGCAGAAAATATTTAAATTCTTCGACCTGCAATTTACCAAACACACCAACCTTTGGGTTCCTTTCGTCCTTCTATCGGTTGCCAGTCTCAGACGGGGCGGGCGACTTGCGATGGTCGTGCCGTCGGAAATTCTTCACGTGCTGCACGCACAATCGCTGCGCACTTTTCTCGCGTCCGCATGTTCACGCGTGCTCATCATTGATCCCGAAGAACTCTGGTTCAGCGATACGTTGCAAGGAGTCGTTCTGCTGCTTGCCGAAAAGAAAACAAGTGAAACCGACAAGGGCAGCGGCATCGCTATCAAACAGGTCAGAAGCCGCGCGTTTTTAATTGATGACCCCGCCGCGTATCTTGACAACGCTGAGTTTTCAAACGGAGAGATCATCAAAGGCAAATGGATGCCAGCGTTGCTTACGGGTCAGGAAAGAAAGTTATTGCAGAGACTCGCTCGCCACACAGGCGTTGCGAGATTCGGCGATATTGCAGATGTTGATGTCGGCATAGTAACGGGCGCGAACAAATTCTTTCTGGTGCCGGACCGGATCGTAAAGCAGTACGGATTGCATCAGTGGGCCAAACCCATGTTTGGCCGCAGCGGGCACGTGCGCGGAGTCATCTACGACGAAGAAAGCCACGACGAGAATCGCAGGGCCGGACTGCCTTCTAATTTTTTATGGTTTAAGGAAGCAGCGATGTCAAACCTGCCCGACCGTGTTCAACAATATATATTGAATGGCGAAGCGGAAGGATTGCACCGGCGTTATAAATGCCGCATCCGAACTCCCTGGTACAAGGTTCCATCCGTGTCTACTGCGCCGGTGGCGATGCTGAAGAGGGCGCACGATTATTCGCGTTTGATCTTGAATCGCGCCGAAGCTTACACGACCGATACGGCTTATCGCATTCGCCCTTTCAAGATTGAATCGGAGCGGCTGGTGTATTCGTTCGTCAACAGTCTGACGGCATTGACGGCTGAGTTAGAAGGCAGGCACTACGGCGGAGGAGTGCTGGAATTAGTGCCTTCGGAGATAGAGCGATTGTTGATTCCAATCACGCCGCCGAAGGCTTCTCTACTCGAACGACTGAACCGGGCAATCCGTCAAGATGGCTCGCCCGAAAAAATATTTCCTATGCAAGATGATGTGCTGCTCGAACAGATTGGCTTAGATCAACAGGAGCGCGAGCTTTTGTTCTGTGCCTGGAACCGTCTGCGGTCGCGCCGCCAGCGCACCGAAAGCCGACAGAAAAATGCCGTTAATCAATAACGGAGAAATCTATCAGATGGCGCGAGCGGTCAACTCGGTTGACTGATACGCGCACTGCGTCGCCAAGACGATACTTACGGTTCGAGCGAACGCCGACAAGACGATGCTTGCGCTCTTGATACTCGTAAGCGTCATCCCTGAGCGTTGAGATATGCACGAGTCCTTCGACGAAGAATTCATTCAATTCTACATATAGGCCATAATCTTTGACCGATGTGATTATACCGTCGAACTCGTCGCCTACATGCTCGGCCATAAACTCAGCCTTTCGCCAGTCCATCAACTCGCGCTCTGCCGTATCAGCCGCGCGTTCGCGTTCGCTTGAATGATCGCCTATCATCACAAGCGCGCTGCGAAGCGCCGTCTCGCGCTCTTCATCTATCACAGGCCACGAAACCATCTTCAGCGCGCGCTTCTGGCCCAACTCAACTTGCTGCCATTCATCTTCGCCGCGACGACCTTGTTCCAGAACTTCGCGCAATATTCGATGAACGATCAAATCGGGATAGCGGCGAATGGGCGAAGTGAAATGCGTATAAGTCTTCATCGCAAGCCCGAAGTGCCCCAGATTCTGCGCTGTGTATTTTGCGCGCTGCATCGAACGCAACATCAAATAAGCAAGCATTCGCTCTTCCGGCAATCCGTGAATCTCTCGCGCGAGGCGTTGAAATCCGCGCTGCGGTGTGGGGCCATGCATGGAAAATTTGTGGCCGAACGATGCGGCGATTTCGGCGAACTCTTCAACCTTCGACGGATTAGGCTCTTCGTGAATGCGATAGAGCGTGGGCACGCCTAATCGCTCCAGATGTTTCGCTACGGTTTCATTCGCAAGCAACATAAACTCTTCGATCAGGCGATGAGCGATGTTGCGCTCTGAAC
>DATEKX010000829.1:0-3580 GCA_035277165.1 Blastocatellia bacterium
GGGGCTTGACTCTGTATTCGGCTACAGGGTTTATAATCTTAACTGGAGATTGAAAGATGAAGACAGCAACTAAATCAACTGAGCCGGAACACAGCCGTTTGCTGAAGATCGGCGAAGTGTCGAAGCAAAGCGGAATCGGGATCGAAACATTGCGCTTTTATGAAAAGCTTGGCCTGCTGAGTCGCCCTGGGCGCACTGCCAGCGGCTATCGGCTCTACGATAGAGAGACGCTTGAACGACTTGATTTCATCAAGCGGGCGCAGGTGCTTGGATTCTCGCTTGCAGAGATTGCGCGAATCATAGCCGAAAAGCAGGCAGGCCAGAGCCCTTGCGCGGAAGTGCGCGATATCGTGCGCGCTCGGTTGAAAGAGCTGGACGAGCGAATGAAAGAGATGCAGCGCTATCGAAAAGAGCTTGCGGCTGCGCTCGATGAATGGGAGAAAGCGGGAGATAAGAAGGGGCATGTTTGCGGCCTGATCGAAGGCACAACAATCAAGCACGCAATAGCGAGCCCGCCGACGTTTAAAAGGGGAAAACGATGAGCGCCATAAAGACTGACCCGGTATGCAAGATGACTGTTGCGCCCGAATCATCAGCAGGGCGCACGGATTATGGCGGCAATACGTATTATTTTTGCTCGCCTGTCTGCAAACAGAAATTCGATCAAGACCCTGAGAGCTATCTGGCTATCGCAACAGCGCCGTCCGGTGTGGTTCAACTAACGCCGCTCACTATGGCCCGTCTATCGAAAGGCTCGCAGACCGAGCCCGTCCAATCAACCGATGTAAAAGGCGAGTTGGTTGATTTGCCGATCACCGGAATGACGTGCGCCGCTTGTGCGCGGCATATCGAACAGAACTTGTCAGCGACTCCCGGAGTGCAACGAGCGGGCGTCAACTTTGCCACATCGCGCGCGACGGTCGAATACGACCCGGCGGCTACAAACGTCCGCCAGTTGATGAACGCCGTAGAAGAATTGGGATACAAGGTGCGCGAAGTTTCCGTAGGCCGTGCTGTCGAAGCAGATGTCGAGAGCGCAGCGCGCGAGGCTGAATATATTGACCTGCGCAGGGAATTTCGTGTGGCCGCGATTCTTTCGCTTCCTGTGCTTGTAATAGCGATGTCGCACGGGCGAATCAGCGCGTTGAATTTCGCTGGTGTCGAGTGGCTTCAATTGGCTCTGACAACACCCGTTGTCTTTTATTCAGGCTGGCAATTCTATCGCGGAGCGTGGGCCGCATTCCGCCATCGTCTAGCGGATATGAACACTTTGATCGCGGTCGGCACAGGCACGGCATATCTATATTCGGTCGCTGCGACCATCGCGCCGGGATTTTTTGCGAGAATGTCTTCGCACGGTAACTCGGCTAATCACGCGATGGACGTTCCGGTTTATTTCGAGGCTGCCAGTGTAATCATTGCGCTCATCCTGCTTGGCAATCTGTTTGAATCTCGCGCGAAGGGCCGCACCTCGGAAGCGATTCGGCGATTGATCGGCTTGCAGGCAAAGACAGCGCGTGTTATCCGCAACGGAAAAGAAACTGATGTTCCAATTGAAGAAGTCGTCACAGGCGATGTGATTGTAGTCAGGCCCGGCGAAAAGATTCCGGTTGATGGCGTGATTCTCGATGGCGCATCAGCAATTGATGAATCAATGTTGACAGGAGAAAGCCTTCCCGTAGACAAAGCCGCGAGCGATGAGGTGTTCGGCGCGACGATAAACAAAACAGGATACTTTCGCTTCAAAGCCACCAAGGTCGGCAAAGACACGACGCTTCAGCAGATCGTGCGCGCAGTCGAGAACGCACAAGGCTCGAAAGCCCCCATCGCGCGGATGGCTGATGTCGTCAGCGGCATCTTCACGCCGATAGTAATCTGCATAGCTGTTGCCACGTTCGTCATCTGGTTCGTAGTTTCGCCAGCAGATGATCGTCTGGCGATGGCTTTGCAGAACTTTGTTTCGGTTCTCATCATCGCTTGCCCGTGCGCGCTGGGGCTTGCTACGCCAACAGCGATTATGGTCGGGACTGGAAGAGGCGCTGAAAATGGCGTGCTGATCAAAGGCGGCGAGAGCCTGGAAACTGCGCACAGGCTTCAAACAATCGTGCTCGATAAAACAGGTACGATCACAAAGGGCGAGCCTGAGTTGACTGATGTTATAGCGACGAACGGAATGAGTGAGGGCGAGTTGTTACGGCTGGCAGCAACAGCAGAGCGCGCAAGCGAGCACCCCATCGGCGAAGCAATTGTTCGCGGCGCTGCGGAAAGAGAAATTGCGCTAGGCGAAGTGGGCGAGTTCAACGCCGTTGCAGGTCACGGCATTGAAGCAAACGTCGAAGGTCGTAAAATCCTGCTTGGCAATGCGAAGATAATGCGCGAACGCGGCGTGACGGTCGGCGACTGGGCGAATCGAGCCGCAACGCTGACAGCAAGTGGAAAGTCAGCGATGTACGCAGCGATTGATGGACGGCTGGCAGGCGTGCTGGCAGTTGCAGATCAATTAAAGCCCGAAGCCAGAGCGACTATCAAAGTGATCCAGCAGATGGGTCTCGAAGTTGTGATGATAACCGGCGATAATAAGCAGACGGCTGAAGCAGTTGCGCGCGAAGTCGGCATCACGAGAGTCGTCGCGGAAGTCCTGCCCGAAGAGAAAGCTGCTGAGATCAAGCGGCTTCAACAGGAAAAGAAAATCGTAGGCATGATCGGTGACGGCATCAACGATGCGCCTGCGCTCGCTCAGGCGGATGTCGGCATTGCGATTGGCACCGGCACAGACGTGGCGATTGAAGCATCGGACATCACGCTGATCAAAGGCGACCTGCGCGGCGTAGTGACTGCAATCCGGTTGTCGCGGGCGACGATTCGGACTATCAGGCAGAATCTTTTCTGGGCTTTTATTTATAACATCGTTGGAATTCCAATCGCTGCCGGACTGCTTTATCCGTTAACGGGCTGGTTGCTTTCGCCGATCATTGCGAGCGCGGCAATGTCGCTGTCGAGCGTGTCAGTGGTGACGAACAGCCTGAGGCTGCGGCGATTTCGCACATCAGCGGAGGTGAAGTGATATGGATGGAATGGAAGTCGGAGTAATTATCGGAGGAGTCGCAGCGATAGCGTTCGTGCTGTGGTATTTTTTCGGCAAGCGCAAGCGTGTATCCGCGTCTGTGAATGAAAAAGGCGTGCAGGAAATCAACGTAACAGTGAAAGGCGGCTACTCGCCCGACGTGATAATTGTGAACAAAGGCATGCCTGTGCGGTTGAACTTTTATCGCGACGAAACATCTTCGTGCAGCGAACAGGTTATATTCGGCGATTTCCGCATAGCGCGAAATCTTCCGGCCTTTAAGACTACAAAAATCGAGTTTACCCCTGACAAAGCTGGCGAATTCACGTTCACCTGCGGAATGAACATGCTGCGCGGCAAGCTGATTGTGGTATCATCTTGAGCAGTTGAGAGGAAGCATGTCAGTTCAATTTCAAAAATGGAATTTCAACGTTGAAGACTATTACCGGATGGCCGAAGCCGGTCTTTTCTCCGAACATGACCGGGTTGAGCTTATAGAAGGTGAGGTCATAAAGA
>DATEKX010000830.1:0-6492 GCA_035277165.1 Blastocatellia bacterium
TAGGCGGGCTTGTGTAGAGTCTATCGCCCGTATACCCATATCTGACGATATGGGCTAGAATCTAACACCCGCTTCGCGGGTTAGATATGAGCTACAATCCGACACCCGCAAAGCGGATTGAATGACAGCAATTCAAAACACACTATAAACAGAATCGCACAGCGCGTTATTGTTTCCAAAGCTCGATTCAATTTCGCCGATGCGCGCTTTCAGTGTTATTGTTTTTCGGTCTGCGCATCATTCGAGGACCACTTATGAGCTACAACACCAGAAGCAAGATCGTTACTCAAGGAATCGAACGCGCGCCCAATCGCGCGATGCTACGCGCCACAGGATTTAAGGATGACGATTTCGCCAAACCCATCATCGGCGTAGCAAACGGATATAGCACGATAACGCCATGCAACCTTGGGTTGAACACACTCGCCGAACGCGCCGCCGCTGCATTGCGCAACGCGGGCGCGATGCCGCAACTGTTCGGCACCATCACCATCAGCGATGGCATTTCGATGGGAACCGAAGGCATGAAATATTCGCTTGTATCGCGCGAAGTCATAGCCGACTCTATTGAAACAGTCTCGAACGGCCAGAGCGTTGACGGAGTCTGCGTCGTCGGTGGCTGCGATAAAAACATGCCCGGCGCAATGATCGCAATTGCGCGGCTCGATATTCCGGCCATCTTCGTCTACGGGGGCACTATCAAAGCCGGACATTACAACGGTCAGGACTTAACCATAGTCAGCGCGTTCGAGGCCGTTGGCAGTTACAGCGCGCACAAGATCACAGAAGCCGAGGTGATCGAGGTCGAGCGCCACGCCTGTCCCGGCGCAGGCTCTTGCGGCGGGATGTACACGGCCAACACTATGTCGAGCGCAATCGAAGCTATGGGAATGAGCTTGCCATACTCTTCCACGATGGCGGCTGAGGACGCAGAGAAAGCCGTGAGCGCATATCAATCAGGCGAAGCATTGGCCGCAGCAGTTCACAACCAGTTGCGCCCAAGTCAAATTCTTACGCGCAAAGCTTTTGAAAACGCCATCGCAGTCGTAATGGCCGTAGGCGGTTCGACCAACGCAGTGCTGCATCTTTTAGCCATAGCTCATGCGGCGCGCGTGCCGTTGACTCTGGATGACTTTGAAGAGATTCGCGCCCGCGTGCCGGTGTTGTGCGACTTGAAGCCTTCGGGCCGATACGTCGCAACAGACCTGCATCGCGCCGGAGGCATCCCACAAGTCATGAAGATGCTGCTCGTTAACAGGCAACTCGACGGCGATCAACTTACCATCACGGGCCGCACGATTGCCGAAACGCTCGCAGAGGTGCCGGATGAGCCGCGCGCCGATCAGGACGTGATTCGCCCGTGGGACGATCCGGTTTATAAACAAGGCCACCTCGCAATCCTGAGAGGCAACCTTGCCGAAGAAGGCGCTGTGGCAAAAATCACAGGAATCAAAAATCCTGAAATCACTGGCCCTGCGCGCGTCTTTGATTGCGAAGAAGACTGCATAAAAGTGATCTATGCTGGCGGCATCCGTCCGGGCGATGTGGTTATCATTCGCTACGAAGGCCCGAAAGGCGGTCCCGGCATGCGCGAGATGCTCGGGCCTACGTCGGCCATCATCGGCGCGGGTCTCGGCGATTCGGTCGGGCTTATCACGGATGGCCGCTTCTCTGGCGCTACCTATGGCATGGTGGTCGGGCACGTCGCGCCTGAAGCTTTCGTAGGCGGCACGCTCGCGCTCGTCGAAGAAGGCGATTCGGTAACTATTGACGCGCACTCACGTTTGCTACAGTTGAACGTTTCCGACGAAGAGATAGCTCGCCGTCGCGCAAACTGGCAAGCGCCTGCTGCACGCTACACGCGCGGCGTGCTTGCAAAATACGCGAAGCTTGTTTCATCAAGCAGCACAGGCGCAGTGACCGATTGAAACCGTGTGTAGGGGCAGGGCTTGTCCCTGCCCGGATCGAGCGAGGCTCGATGATGATTGGATCATTCGAAAATTGATGTCTGTCATCGCCTGTCGGCGATTCGGGCAGGGACAAGCCCTGCCCCTACAGTCATTTTTTACACGTCGTAATAGAGCGAGAACTCCATCGGGTGCGGGCGCATTCGCACGGGATTGATCTCGCGTTCGCGTTTATAATCAATCCAACGCCGTATGAGTCCTTCGGTAAAGACATCGCCCTTCAGCAGGAAAGAATGATCCAGCTCAAGCGCCGCAAGCGATTCGTCTAATGAACCGGGCAGGCTCGCGATCTCGGCCAACTCTTCGGGTGGTAGATCGTAGATGTCTTTGTCGAGCGGCTCGCCCGGATCAATGCGATTTTGAACTCCATCAAGTCCGGCCATCAACATCGCTGAAAATGCCAGGTAAGCATTGCACGTCGCGTCGGGGAATCGCACCTCTAATCGCTTGGCCTTCGGGCTTGGGCTGAACATCGGTATTCGCACGGCAGCCGAGCGATTGCGCGCAGAGTATGCCAGATTCACAGGCGCTTCAAATCCCGGCACCAGTCGCTTATAGCTGTTCGTGGTCGGCGCGGCGAATGCTGCAAGCGCGGGCGCGTGTTTCAAAATGCCGCCGATGTAGAAACGCGCAATCTCGCTGATGCCTGCATAGCCATCGCCTGCAAACAGCGGTTGTTCGCTTTTCCACAATGATTGATGGCAGTGCATGCCGTTGCCGTTATCGCCGTAAAGTGGTTTTGGCATGAAGGTAGCCGTCTTGCCGAATTTGCGAGCGACGTTCTTGACCGTGTATTTGAAGATCATCAGGTTGTCTGCGGTTCCGAGCAGCGTCGAATAACGGAAGTCAATCTCGCATTGCCCTGCGGTTGCGACTTCGTGATGATGGCACTCGACCGTCAGCCCGCATGCTTTGAGCACGGCGGCGATTTCAGAGCGGACGTTGTGAATCGAATCAATCGGCGGCAACGGCACATAGCCTTCTTTGCTGCGAATCGCGTAGCCGCTCCTGTTTACGTCTTTGCCGGTGTTCCACCAGCCTTCGCTGCTGTCAACGGTCGCACCCATCGAGTGATTCTCGTTGTGAAAAGAGACGTTGTCGAATATGAAGAACTCGGCTTCAGGCCCGAAGTAGACGGTATCTGCAATGCCTGTGAATTTCACATAGCTTTCAGCGCGCTTGGCAAGCGCTCGCGGGTCAAGCCAGTAACTCTCGCGGGTTATCGGGTCTACTACGTCTGCAATTAAGCAGAGCGTCTTGCGGTCTGTGAAAGGGTCCATCCAGTAGCGCGTCGGGTCCGGGATCAAAAGCATATCGCTTTCGTTGATCGCAGCCCATCCGCGCAAGCTGCTGGCATCAAACCCAAATCCCCCTTCAAAAGAATCTGCTGACAATTCTTCAATAGGGAACGTCAGGTGATGCCATGCTCCTATCAAGTCTGTGAAGCGCAGGTCTAAGAACTCCGCCTTCTCATCATTGGCGAATTTCAAAACGTTTTTCGGGTTCATTTTCTCTCCTGTAATATTAAGTCTACGGACATTTCAGGTGTCCGAGTTTAAAAGTCAACTCACCGCAGAGGCGCAGAGGGCGCAGAGGCGGCGCAGAGGTTATGCAATTGTATTTCTCTGCGAAATCTTTGCGTCCTCTGCGTCTCTGCTGTGAACTGCTTTTACATTCAATACATCTCGTTCTAAGGCTCTTCGGCGATAGCGGGCACGCTCACAAATGAAGCTTCACTCCTGATAGCCACGCCGCTGATGCCGCTCATTCCCGGCTCTAAAAAGTTGTAAGCAACTTCTCCGTGCAGCACGAGATCAAGTCCTGCAATCTCTTCTTCTTCCGAAACGCGAAGCGGTGCGACCAGACTCACCAGTTTCAAAATGATGAACGTCCCAACTGCCGCGACCGTCCAGCCCGCCGCTACTCCGATCAGTTGATTGAGCAACTGGCCGGGGTTTCCATAAAGCAATCCGTCGGCTCCTGCCGGGTTCACGGATTTAGTAGCAAATATTCCAGTCGCGATTGCTCCCCACGTTCCGCCAAGCCCGTGCACGCCGAAAACATCGAGCGTATCGTCATAGCCGAAACGCGGCTTGAGCGTGTTGACGCCTGCGTAACAGACAATGCCTGCGCCAATCCCTATTGCCAGAGATGCAGGCGCGGTCACATACCCTGCGGCAGGCGTGATGGCGACAAGCCCTGCGACTGCGCCGGTCGCAGCGCCCAGAATGGTCGGCTTGCCGCGATGCATCCATTCAACGAACACCCAACTGAGTCCGCCCGCCGCAGCCGCCATGTGAGTCACTGCGAAAGCTACTGCCGCAAGTCCGTTTGCGCCGAGCGCGCTGCCTGCGTTGAATCCGAACCAGCCGAACCACAACAGACCCGCGCCGATTACCGTGTACGATACATTGTGCGGCGGAAGCGCGCGCTTGGGATAACCCGCGCGGCGACCGATGACCACTGCTGCGACCAAAGCAGACACGCCCGAACTGATATGCACGACCGTGCCGCCTGCGAAATCCAGAGTACCTAGCTTCATCAGCCATCCGCCGCCCCATACCCAATGCGCCAGCGGGTCGTAGATGAGCGTCGCCCACAACAAGCTGAAGATGACAAAAGCTGAAAAGTTTATTCGCTCGGCGAACGCTCCTGTGATCAGCGCGACGGTGATGACGGCAAACATCGCTTGATACATGGCAAAGATCAGATGCGGAACGGGCGCGGCACTTGCGGCCTCTGGGCCGACACCGCGAAAGCCCAGATAATCCAGGCCGCCTATGATGCCAGAATGATCTGCGCCAAAAGAGAGACTGTATCCAATCACCATCCATTGAACGCTGATCAGGCAAAGCAGAAAGAAGCTGTGCATAAGCGTCGAAAGAATATTGCGCTGGCTGACCAGCCCGCCGTAAAAAAGTGCAAGCCCCGGCGCTGTCATCAACATCACAAGCGCGGCAGAAATCAAAAGCCATGCAGTATCGCCGCTGTTGATTGAGGTCGTCGCAGCATCATCCGCGCGAACAGAAACCCAACCCGCAAGAATGATCGTTGACAGTCCGAACCCTACGAGCGTTCGCAAAAGATTTTTCCTGCTCATCAATCCTCTTTCCTTTTCAAATCTGAAATTTTCAGAGCGCCTGTTCGCCGCGCTCGCCTGTGCGAATGCGGATGACTTCTTCGACCGGAGTCACAAAGATTTTCCCGTCGCCGAATTTGCCCGTCCTGGCCGTCTTCATAATCGCATCAATAGCCAGATCAACCATCTCAAGAGGCAGCACGACTTCGACCTTCACCTTCGGCAAAAAATCAATCTTGTACTCGCTGCCGCGATAAGTTTCCGTGTGACCTTTCTGGCGACCGAACCCTTTGACCTCGGTGATTGTAAGCCCTGCGACGCCCACTTCCTGCAAAGCGTTCTTTACAGCGTCGAGCAAATGCGGCCTGATGACGGCTTCTATCTTTCTCATACCACCTCCTTCATTGGCTTCAGGTCAGGCTTTGCGCTGAGCGCTTCCAACAGCGCCAGTTCAACTGTTTGCATCTCGCCCATATTGAGTTTTTGCCCGCGAGCGTCAGTGATATAAAACACATCGAGCGCATGGCTCTTTTCAGTCGTGATCTTTGCAAAGGTGATGCTGAGCGAAAGCGCGGCTATGGCGCTTGCGATCTTGTAAGCCAGTCCCGGCTCGTCTTCCGCGCGCACTTCGATGACAGTGCCTGACGGGGAAGTTTCAGAGTCGAATTTTACCGCTGTCTGAACAGGCTTGCGCGCGGTTCGTCGCCAGGTGCGGCGCGGCGATTTTGCGCGCCATCGCTCGACCTCCGCAGCCACGTCGTAGCAACCTTCGATTGCCGCTTTGAGATTCTGCTCGACTTTCAAATAAAGCTCCGTTTTCACGGGCTGTTGAGAGTTGACTTCTGAAACCTTGAACATGTCGATGACCAGCCCGTCTTCGCGTGTGTTCAAGTCCGCGCTCAAAATGTTTATTCCGTGCGCCGTAAGCGTGCCCGCTATGCAGGCGAAAAGCCCTGTCCGGTCGCGCGTCGAAACGGTCAAGTCTGTGCAGTGGCCGCCCGGAGCCAAATACCAGTCGCAGGCGAGTTGCTCGTTTTTCAGGCGACCGATCAATCGAATGTGCCGCGCGATCTGAGTCGGTTTGTTTGCGCGCTGGTAACGCTCAGGCATCATCGCGAAATGCCGCTCGACTTCGCTCGGCAAAAACTCCGGCAGCAATTCACGAATGACCTGCTGTTTGAACAGTACGCGGCGATTTATGCTAGACCTCAAAGATTTATCGTCCACAAAATGCGAACGCGCGCGCGTGTAAAGCTCCCACAGCAACGCGCTTTTCCAATCGTTCCAGACTCCCGGCCCTATGCCGCTTATGTCTGCGTAAGTCAGAAGCAACAGCATATTGAGGCAGTCAAGACTTCCGACTTTTCGAGCGAAGCTTTCGATAAGCCCTTCTTCAGAAAGGTCTCGGCGCTCGGACGTGTGCGACATCAAAAGATGTTCTTTGAT
>DATEKX010000831.1:0-3968 GCA_035277165.1 Blastocatellia bacterium
TGCGGTCATTAAATAAAAATGGCCGTTGGGATGTGTTCGGATTTCTTCTGCGATTAATCGGGCTTGTTAAACAGGAAAGACCGAACGCGATGCACGGTTATCTCTGCACGGGCAATATACTGGCCACTCTAATTTCGCCGCTCTTTCCGGGCATGCGAATAGCCTGGGGAGTGCGAGCCTCTGGCAGAGATCTCAGTTACTACGACTGGACGAGGAAGGCGCTTTATCGGGTCGAATGCCGGTTATCTCGTTTTGCTGATCTGGTGATTGCCAATTCTCAGGCCGGGATGCAATATGCCATCGCCAACGGTTTCCCGCAAAGCAAAATCATCGTCATCCCCAACGGCATAGATACAAACTGCTTCAGTATTGACAAGGATTCGAGGCGGCAGGCGCGAGCCGAATTGGGCGTGGCCGCAAACCAGAAACTGATCGGCGTAATAGGAAGGCTCGACCCTGTTAAAGGCCATGAGACCTTTTTCAAGGCAGCGGCGTTGCTTGCTCGCGAGCGTCAGGATTTGCTCTTTCTTTGCATCGGCGACGGCCCCACGGATTACCGCGAAGAACTGGTCGGCCTGAGCAAAGCTCTTGGGCTGGCTGATCGCCTGATCTGGTTAAAGGCTCGCGCGGATATGCCTGCAATTTATAACGCCCTTGATGTGGTTGTGTCATCGTCAAACAGCGAAGGCTTTTCCAATGTCATAGGCGAAGCGATGGCTTGCGGGGTGGCCTGCGTAGTCACAGACACGGGTGATTCGGCATGGATTGTCGGCGACACGGGCCAGGTCGTCATGCCGAATGATTTTCAGGCGTTGAAAACAGGAATTGAGCGCGCCCTGGAACAAATAAGCGCTGGCAGCTACAACGGCTGGCGTAATCAGCAGCGAATACTAAATCAATTTTCAGTAACTCAACTGGTGTTAAGAAGCGAAGACGCGCTTCTTCGCATAGCTCGATAATATGAGTCAAACGATTAAGAACTATCATCACACAGGGAGTCTGAATGTTTTGCCCGCAGGGTTTGCCGCAAACGAGAAGCTGGTGATCAAAGCCTATTACCAGCGAGTTCTGGTCATAGGCGCAGTGTTAATCTTCTTCACAAACTTAAGTATATATTTAGTCCTGGCGGAGGTGGCCTTCATCCCCGCTTTTTACTGGGTAATCGCATTCAGTGTGGTTGCCGCGCCGCTCTATTTTTCACGGCATTTTTTCAGAATTGCCAGTCAATCGCTTATGGTGCGATGGTGCTATGGGTTTCTTATGCTCACAGGAGTATGGATGCTCTTTCAACCTTCGCAAAGTTCCGAAGTTGTCTGGCAGGAATTTTTTATCAGGCTGTCATCAGTCTTTTTCATGCTGTTGATGTTATCGGTGTTTTCTACCGAAGACGCTCAACGCTGGGCGAGGCGCTCGATACTATTTGTTGTGCTTTTGATAATAGCGCTTAACATCTATGAGCTATTCAACCCTCTCACGTTCAGTCTGGTGCTTGGACGTTCAGCCGCGTTTTACAGAAACCCCAATCAATGCGGAATGGCTCTCATCTTTGGAATGATCTTCAGCATGGGAGTGCTGCCGCAGCGGTATCGAATAGCTTACGCGATACTGGTAGCTCTGGGAGTTGGCTTGACTCTTTCGCGAGCCGCTATGCTTGGCTGGTCTGTCGCGACAATCGCTTTTCTAATAACGGGCGAAATTCGATTGAAGAGATCATGGCTGATAGGGCTTGCCGCAACATCAGTATTCGTCTTTGCTCTGATACCCTGGTGGGATGATTTGTTATACCAGTTGAACAGCGCGGGCGTATTGAACGCAAACGTAGTCAACAGGCTTCAATGGTTCAGCAATCCGAACTTCTCGGATTCAAGCTCCAGCGACCGCTGGCAAGTGCTCGAAGTCGCGTGGCAAAAGCTGGCCGACAGTCCAATCGTGGGGCAGGGGGTAGGCGCATCGCAGAATCTACTCTTAGTCGAGAAGGATGTCGAAATATCTTCTCATAATCAGTACTTGAATCTGATGGTAGATCATGGCATAGCGGGAATATTCGTTCTTCCACTTATGATTATCGCGCTCACCTGGCGCGCGCGCGGCGAGGCTCGTCGCATTAGCCGGATATTTGCTGCGTATATTTTTACTCTGGGCTTCTTTACTCATAATGTTTTCGAGTTGCGATTCATCGTAATGTCTTTCTCGCTGATGGCTGCAATGGTCGCGACAGGCATAAGCGATCAGTCGAACCGGCAGAACGTTGAAACATGAAAATAGCTCACGTCATCACCTCTCTCGACAAACATGGCGCGCAGATGATGCTCTACAAAGTGTTGTCTTCGATGAACCGCAGCCGCTTCGATTCAGTCGTCATTTCTCTGGCAGACGGCGGCGCGCTTAGAGATAAGTTTACGGCTCTCGGCGTTGCTGTTCAAAGCATCGGCATGAAGAAGGGAGTGCCAACACCCGGTTCGATTTATCGTTTCACTCAATTGATGAAGCGAATCGAGCCTGATCTGATTCAAGGCTGGATGTATCACGGCAATTTGGCCGCGCAATTGGCTGCTGCTTTGTCGCACAGACGCGCACCTGTGCTGTGGAACATCAGAGGATCGAGCTACGATCTGAAACTTGGAAAGCCTGCCACGGCGGCAGTCATCTGGCTCGGCGGAAAACTTTCAAGCTTGCCGAATCTAATCATCAACAACTCGCTTATGAGCGCGGTCAAACACGAAGAGGTACTGGGCTACCGCGCAGACAAGCGCGTAATAATCCCTAACGGCTTCGACACGGATGGCTTTGCGCCTTCAGCAGAAGCTCGCGCCGGTCTGCGAATTGAACTTGGGCTCTCCGGCGATGCGATGTTGATCGGGCTGCTGGCGCGCTTTCATCCGATGAAAGATCATGCGAATTTTTTGCAGGCAGCAGCGCTGATTCTGAAGAGTTACCCGCAAATCCACTTCGTAATGTCGGGCGACGGAGTTGATCATAACAACGAAGAATTGCGCGAGATGGTAAGCAAACTGTCAATCGCCGAACGCGTTCATCTGCTCGGCGAGCGCAGCGACATGAGCCGCATCGCAGCCGCGCTCGATATCGCGGCCTTGTCTTCGGCCTACGGCGAGGGATTTCCGAATGTGATCGGCGAAGCGATGGCATGCGCAGTTCCGTGCGTTGTGACAGACGTAGGCGATTCGGCGTTCGTAGTAGGCGAAACAGGGTGTGTGGTGCAGCCGCGCGATTCGCACGCGCTCGCAAACGCATTGGGCGAGTTGATAGAGATGGGCGAAGCCGCGCGGCGCGAGTTAGGCCGGGCGGCGCGGCAACGCGTCTTAGAGCGATTTTCAATCGAAACTATTGCCGACAAATATGAATCGCTTTATCAGCAAACAGCTTTAACCGCTTAACAGAGGAAGCCGCGTGTGAAGGTTAAATCAAATATCCCCTGGCAAGTTAAAATAGCTACGAAAATAGTTCTTTCTCGCCTGTCAATGGATTATGCGTTCTGGGCGCGGCTGGGATTATTCCGTCACGGGAAGATGGATCAGGCGAGCTATGCTTATGGCGTATTCAAGCAGCACTATGATCTTGTCAAACCGGCGAATAACTTTGTCAGTCTTGAGCTTGGCCCCGGCGATACGCTCGCTTCGGCTTTGCTGGGCCGGGCGTTCGGCGGTTCCGCTTCTTACCTCGTAGACGCGGGAGATTTCGCGCAAAAGGATTTGAATTATTACCAGTCCCTTGCCCGGTTCCTTGCAGAAAAGAACTTGCCTGCGCCGGATGTCGAAAGCAGCGCTTCTATAGAAGAGCTTTTAGATCGCTGCGGCTCCAGATATATGCCTGACGGGTTGTCGTCGCTGCGAGCGATTCCCGATGAATCAGTGAACTTCATTTACTCGCAGGCCGTGCTTGAACACATAAGAGAATCGGATTTTTTGGAAACTATCAGAGAGTTGCGCAGAGTCATTAGCAAGGGCGGC
>DATEKX010000832.1:0-2522 GCA_035277165.1 Blastocatellia bacterium
CGGCCCGGCTGCGGCTGCGCTTCCGGCAGACACCATCACTTCGCCCATCGGCTCGCGCTCGACCAACGATCTGATATCTACAATTCAGTCGGGCGCGATGGAGATGCGAAACCCGTCAGGCGCGCGTCCAAAGCTCGTGCCCGAAGCGGGTCAGGGCCGCGATCTTTTGAGCATAGTCTCGCAGGTGGGCATAGCGCTTCTGCCTCGCACATCGCTCGAAGACACGCTCAAGATGACGATTGATCTGGTGTTTCAAGCCATCCCGGCGGAGCGCGGGTTTCTGTTCTTGAAAGAAGACGGCGATCTGACCTGCAAGATAGCGCGCGGCGCGCATCACGACGCGCTGCCTACGGCGTCGCAAGTCCAGCTCTCTCGCTCCATCACAAACAAAGTCATCAGCGAGGGCGCTTCAGTCCTGACATCGGACGCGATGCACGACCCCAGATTCCAATCTCAAAACTCCATCGTGTTGAGCCAGATTCGCAGCGTTATGGCAGTCCCGCTGGCTTCAGGCGAAGAGACTTTCGGAATGATCTATGTGGACAACCCCTTCCACAGTCGCTTCAAGGAAGAAGACCTCAAAGTGCTGACGACCATCGCTTCCGTAGCTTCGATCAAGATAGAGCACGAGCGATTGCTCGAAGAGCGACTCGAAAAGCGGAGGATGGAAGAAGAGTTGAAGGTCGCGTCTGAAATTCAGATGCGATTGCAACCCGTAGCGCCGCCGCAAATCGAAGGCTGGGACATGACGGGCGTATCTTTCCCATGCCGCGAAATAGGCGGCGACTACTACGACTTCATACGGCGCAAGAGCGACAATCGCTTGATAATCGCGGTCGGCGACGTTTCAGGAAAAGGCACAGGCGCGGCGCTGTTGATGTCGTCGCTGCACGCAGCCGTGCGCGCGCAATCGCAGACGCGCCTCGCCATAAGCGGGGTGATGCGCGAGATCAACGAATATATATTCGAGAACTCGCCGTCGAATAAATTTCTCACGCTGTTTTACGGCGAGCTTGATCCCGAAACGGGAACGCTCGTCTATTCCAACGGCGGCCACAATACGCCGATGCTCGTGCGCGCGACGGGCGAAATAATCAGCCTCGATCAGGGCGGGCTGCCCATAGGAATGATGAAGGGCGTGCAGTATCAGGAAGCCACAGTGTTTTTCAATCCGGGCGATTCGCTCATCATCTACAGCGACGGCATCACAGAATCCATCAATGACCGCGATGAAGAGTTCGGCGAAGAACGGCTGATCGAAGTCGTGAAACATAATCTGAGCCGTTCTGCGTCGGGCATACGCGACCGCATTGACGAAGCCTTGTCTCGTTTCGTTGGCACGACCGCACCTGTTGACGACATGACGCTGATGATAATCAAACGAACTGCCTGATTTGAGATTTCAAATCTCAAATCATTCTTACCACTCCTGCATTGCTCTTGCGCTCGCGCGTTTTTATAATCACGTAGAGAGCGCGAGACAACTTCAAGCCCTTTCTCGTCTTCTCAAACTCAGGAACGAAATGGCAACTGCTTTACTGACAAACGCGGAACTCAAGATAGTCTCACTCGCCGAGGCAGACATCGCGGGGCTTGAAACGCTCTTTGACGAGCAATGCGATGAATGGCTCGCGCTGCTCAATTGGGACTACACGGGGCCGAGCCGTATGATTCGCCAGGTCGCGCGCCAGCGAGATTTGCCGGGGTTTGTAGCCACAAAGGGCGGCCAGACCATAGGCTTCGCTTATTACATCATCGAATCGGGGCGCTGCTCGATAGGCGATATTTATGTTTCAAAAAGCTTGCGCGGCGCGGGGGTTGATCAAAGGATGCTTGCGGCGATACTCGATGAGGTCGAACGCCAGCCGCGCGTAAATCGCATAGAGAGCCAGTGCGTCGGCATCGAAAATGATGGAGCAAGCGCATTGTTCGAGCGCAGCGGGTTTGAACGCTTTGATCGTTACTACATGGGGACCGACCTCTCGCGATCAATTAGAGACACACGCTCGACTGAATCAAGCCGCAGTACAAACAGCGAATTATCGAACGTTACGATTAGAGCTTGGGAAGAGGATGATTTTGCGCTGGCGACGCGAATCATTCATCGCTCTTACAGAGGCGGGCCTGACAGTCTTATCAACAGCCAGTATCGAACCGAAGAAGGCTGCGCCGAACTGCTCACCATACTTACAGATCACATCTGGTGCGGGGATTTCCTGCCTTACATTTCGCGCGTAGCTGTTCGCAGCACAACGCAAAATATGGTTGGCGTGCTGATAGCTTCACGCATAGCGCCGCGCGCCGGGCACATAGGCCAGATTTCAGTGCACCCCGCTTATCAGGATCAGGGGCTTGGCCGACGAATGCTCGCGAGCGCGCTTGAAGAATTTGATCGCTATGGTTTCAGTTCCGTTTCGCTCGCCGTCACAATAACGAACAAGCCTGCGCTTCATCTCTACGAATCCTGCGGCTTTCGCAAGATTCACACCTTTCCCGCCTTCTGCCGCGAGACGTAGCAATTA